>PAQA01000005.1 GCA_002709155.1 Rhodospirillaceae bacterium | reverse complement strand
GCTGCACTTACCGTAGTGCAGATGTTTGTATCCGCCTTGGGATCAATTTCCCAAATAGGACTAACGGCACTTGCTGGGAATAGGGATAATTTAACTGAGACAACCGGTTGGGCATCAAGAGCCCAACGCGCCCATAAAAATATGCTTGAAAGTATCGCTGTTTTTGCAATTCTCGTGTTATCAGCAAATGTTATGAATATTTCAAATGATATGACCGTTCTTGGTGCACAGTTATTCTTCTGGGGCAGAGTAGCATTCTCCGTAATCTACCTTGCAGGAATTCCTTGGGTACGAACAGCGGCGTGGGGTATTTCCTTAGTCGGACTTATTTTAATTTTCTTGCAACTTATCTAATAAGGCCCCGGTCTACCCCTTTTGCCTCAGTCAAGTTCATTTACGATGTATCTATAAAATATTGTTACAGAAAAATAAGTTCGATATCAGGTTATACTAATTATGAAACAGGAAAAAACTATACCCTATCGATAGGACATAAATATTTGTCTCTAATATCGCAGGGATTTAAGTGATTAACTTCAACCACTCTTCCTCTGTTAGAATTGTAACCCCTAGTTTTTCTGCTTTGGTTGCTTTTGATCCTGCTTCTCCACCAGCCACGACAAAGTCTGTTTTGTTTGATACAGATCCTACTACTTTAGCCCCAAGGCTTTCCGCTAAAGATTTAGCTTCTGCTCGACCCATTTTCTTAAGAGTTCCAGTAAAAACGATTACTTTTCCGGTAACTTTTGTGGGTTCAATAACTAACGATTCATAATTTGTTATATCGAGTTGATTTTCCAAATCAGAAAGCATGTCTAAATTAGTTTTGTCTTGAAAAAAAATCACTATATCATCAGCGACATTTTCACCAATTTGATCAATACTAATGAGGTCATGGTACTCTATTGATCGTTTATTAGCAGCGCTTATCAGTGCTGAACGTAATTTAGACAATGTTCCATAATTCATTGCGAGTAAACGTGCAGTTGCTTGACCAATCTGTGGAATTCCCAGACCATATATTAGACGCTCCAACTTGATCACACGGCTTTTTTCAATTGCAGTAATAATATTATCTACAGATCTCTGCCCTAAACCGTCCTTTTTTTCTAGCTCCTCCCTTCGGTCTTGTAATCTATAAATATCCGCCGGGCTTGATATTAGCCCGTCATCCCAAAATAGTTGTATTTGCTTTTCTCCTAAGCCATCAATATCGAACGCATTTCTTGACACGAAGTGTTTAAGTCGTTCGATTGCTTGATCTTTACAAGCCAACCCAGCTAGGCAACGTCTGGCCGCTTCGCCTTGCACTCTCATACTCTCCCCTCCGCAACTGGGGCATATAGCAGGAAAATTAAAAGGTTTATTAAATTCTGTTCGTTTATGTAATACCACTTCAACAACTTGCGGGATGACGTCACCAGCTCGTTGTATGATAACAGTATCTCCGATACGAATATCTTTCCGTTTTATTTCATCTTCATTGTGCAACGAGGCATTTGATACAATCACTCCACCAACGTTAACAGGAGTTAATCTAGCAACAGGAGTTAAAACACCTGTTCTGCCTACCTGAATATCTATATCTTCCAGAACAGTTTCAATTTGTTGAGCTGGAAATTTATGAGCTATAGCCCAACGAGGGGCTCTGCTAACATTACCTAGCCGTTTTTGAAACTCTAACCTATTTAACTTATACACCACTCCATCTATGTCGTACGGTAACTCTAACCGTTGCCTCTCTATTTCGCGGTAGTGCAATAATATATCTTGCAGAGTGTTGCAGACACGGGTAAGTGGATTTACAGCGAACCCCCATTTCGATAACATTTCAAGAAACTGGCTTTGGTTATCAGCCTTGAGTTCTGAAATTTCACCCCACGAATAAGCGAAAAAATTAAGTTTCCTACTTGCTGTTATAGTCGGGTCCAATTGCCTCAATGAACCAGCAGCGGCATTTCGGGGATTGGCGAATACTTTTGAGTTTGATTCCATTTGGGTGCTATTTAACTCATAGAATGCCGCCTTACTCATATAAATTTCCCCCCTTATTTCCAGTGCTTCAGGAAAATCACCGGTTAGGCTCTGAGGAATATCTTTTATGGTTCTTAAATTGTCAGTGATATCTTCACCTACTGTTCCGTCTCCCCGTGTTGCTCCAACAACAAACAAACCCTTTTCATACCTCAATGAAGCTGAAACACCATCAATCTTTGGTTCGGCAACTATTTCAATACCTTGAGCACTATCCAAAGATAGGAACCTTCCGACCCGCGATAAAAAGTCACTAACATCAGCATCATCAAAGGCGTTAGCAAGTGATAACATAGGCTCTCGATGTGTGACTTTAGAAAAGGATGGAGAAGGAGTAGTTCCAACCCGTTGTAGTGTTGGACTCATTTTCGTCAACTCAGGAAATCGCTGCACCAATCCCTCTAGTCGTCGCCTTAACCTGTCGTAACTCGCATCGTCAATTTCCGGGGCATCATTTTGATAATACAGCCTGTCATGAATGCTAATTTCTTTATCTAAGGCGAGTACTTCCTCCTCTGCCTCAAATATATTAAAGCTTTGAATTGGTTTATCTCTATATTTCGGCATCACAAACCCGACGTTCAGTTTTCTAATAATTTGAGTGATGCTGCACGCGCTTCCTCAGTAATCATTTCTCCAGAAAGCATTCGCGCAATTTCTTCTACACGCTCTGTTTTTGCAAGTTCTTTAGCTGTAGTCCTCTGCAGACCTGTGGTATCATCCTTTACAATTTTCCAATGGACGTGCCCCTCAGCCGCCACTTGTGGCGAATGCGTTACTACTAATACCTGTATTTTTTCACCTAATCGCTTCAAGCGCCCACCTACAGCTGCGGCAACAGCCCCACCCACCCCAGCGTCGACTTCATCAAAAATTAATGTTGGAAGTGGAGTTGCCGCAGATAATGCGACTCTAAGTGCCAATAACAGGCGCGATAGTTCCCCACCTGAGGCAACTTTTTGAAGGGGGCCAAGGGGAGTGCCAGGGTTAGTGCTTATTTGAAACGTTACTTTATCCCATCCATAAACGTTCCATCCACTCTCACCACAAGCTTCAATAGTGGCTTGGAACTTCGATTGGTTCAGTTTCAGTGGTTTTAGTTCCGATATAATGGCTTGGTCTAAACGTTTACCCGCCTTTACTCGGCTCTTGGACAAAGCATCCGCATCCTCAATAAATTTAGCTTTTGTAGACTCTAATTCACGCTCTAAAGTCTGTACTTGAGACGCCTCGTCTTCAATCATTCTCAGTTGATTACAAAACTCCTGATATTTTGAGTTTAATTGATCTGGTGTGACACCATGTTTTCTCGCAAGTATTCTAATTCTATTAAGTCTCTCGTCTATTTCTTCGAGTTGACTTGTATCTAACTCGATTTCCGTTGCAAGCCTTCCTACAACCAACTCGGTCTCGCCTAACTCAGTGGCGGCCCTTTCCAAAGACTCAAGTTCTTTGGTAATCCGGTCACTGGTTTTATCCAAGGTTTTTTGGGCTTTGGCTACAAGCGTTATCGCCCCGCCCTCACCGCCTATAAATTGGAGCGCTTCATTGAGTGCAATTATAATTTTTTCCGCGTTCATTAACTCCGAACGGGTTTCTAGCAACTTTGCCTCTTCACCTTCAATCGGCTTGAGTGTAGCTAACTCTTCTACAGCTGTTTCTAAGTATTCCTTTCGACTTTCATTTATGGACAATTCCTCTGTTGCTCTTTTTAACTTTAATTTGGCATTGGATAGAAGTGCATAGGCCCCTGCCACTTTAGATAACAGCTCCGTATGGTTTGCAAATATATCCAGAAATTTTAAATGAGTTCTCGAATTCAATAATCCTTGTGCATCAAATTGCCCTTGAATTTCTACCAACAAATTTCCGATCTCACGTAACATATTTGCTGTGACAGGCTGGTCATTTATAAAAGCTCGGGTTCTACCATCATCATTAATAACTCTTCGAAGATGTAAAAGTTGTTCTTCTGGGTCATTAACGCTTAGTCCAGACTTATCGAAGAATTCCGAGAGAAACTCTTGATTTTTAATTTCGAACGTTGCAGTGACACTGGCTTGCGGCGCACCGTCACGTCGCATTGACGTATCGACACGGCCGCCCAGCGCTACTCCCAAGGCATCGAGTAATATCGATTTCCCTGCCCCCGTTTCACCACTTAAAACAGTTAATCCTCTGGAAAAAGAGAGATCCAGACTGTCAATTAAGACTATATTGCGAATGGATAGTCCACAAAGCATACTGCTCTCAGAAGATCCATAAATTCAGACCGAACATACCCCGTTTTTCTTCTCTATCAGAAGTTTGCGTTCCGCTCACGATAAGATCATAGCTGCTCTGATACCAGGCGCTACCCGGATAATTATGTCCTAAAACAGCAGCTGTCTTTGCTGCCTCGTCATTGAGGCCTATCGCCAAATACGACTCCGTTAATCGGTGCAAGGCCTCCGGCACCTGCTCTGTTGTATCAAAATCGCTGATAACTTTTCTAAATCTATTGATGGCAGCTAGATAATGCGAGCGCTCCATGTAAAACCGTCCTATCTCCATTTCCTTCCCTGCGAGGTGATTTCGAGTTAAGTCTATCTTTAGTTTGACATCTCTCGCATATGCACTATCCGGATATCTCTTTATCAACTCAGTGAACGTTTGTAATGCCATCTTCGTTATTTTTTGGTCTCTTCCAACATCAACAATTCTCTCATAAAAGCTTAACCCCTTCAGATAATACGCATAATCAGTATTTGCATTACTAGGATTAAGCTGAATAAATCTCTCAAGAGCATTAATGGATTCATCATATTGATTACTTTGGTATAATGAATAGGCGGCCATCAGTTGGGCTTGTGTGGCCCAAACCGAATAGGGATGTTGACGCTCAACTTCATCAAAAAGTGGCGCAGCCGTCCTATAATTTCCTGCCGCAGCGGAGTCCATCGCTTTATTATATAAGAATTCAACCGATTCATCTTTATACGACGCCTTGTTATTGGAAGCAGTGCAGCCTGCGCCTGCCGCTATAAGAAACACTACTGCTACTAAACGCCACTTTTTAATCATGATATGATATGTCTGCCTATTTTTTAAATTTAGATCAAAGGTAATTACCTGTTAGAAAGCATTTACTCCGTTGCGGTTTCAATATTATAGCGGTCTTTATAAATGAAGTCATTGCTTCAGTTCTAAGAGATAACTTTATTTTCTCTCATTTCTTTAATAGTTTGCTGATTAAATCCCAACCATCCTTTTAAAATCTCACTGGTGTGTTGTCCAATTTCTGGTTCAAAAATTATAGCGGGTTCCGGACTGTTGTGAAATTTTATTGGGCTTGTTGGTAATACTACGTCCCCCATCACCGGATGTTTCATTCTCTTTAACATCCCGCGTTGGTGCATATGAACATCGGTCGTCACTTCTTCAAGATTACGAACTGGAGCAGCTGGAACTCGTTTCTCTTTCAATAGAGCAGCAGCTTCTTCTCTGTAAACGGTTTTGGTCCAACTTGTAACCAAATTGTCTATGAAGTCCTCATTTTCCGCTCGAAGTGCTTGATTTAAAAATCGCGGGTCGTCTTTCAAATCTTCTCGATCGAGTATACCTAATAAGCTCTGCCAGTGTGCCTCCTGCACACAAATGATAGCTACAAAACTATCTTTCGTAGCATAGACGTTATATGGTGCCGACCCCCGAGTTGGATGCCTGTTGCCCCTGCGAAGAGGTTGCTTCCAATTATTCCGATGTAAGCTTGCAATATTAGATGTCAGCACAGGATAAATTGCGTCTTGCATTGCCACCTCGACAACTCGACCCAAACCAGTTTTTTCTCTCTCAAATAATGCTGTCGTAATACCGGCATACAGATGAACCCCAGCAACAAAATCACATATGGCCGGCCCTGTTTTCATGGGAGGACCTGTTTCGGGTCCGTTAACACTCATTACACCACCAATCGCCTGAACTGTTAAATCCATAGCCAAATTATCTTTCGCTGGCCCCGTGAGTCCATAGCCGGAACCAGATGCATATATCAATCTTGGATTTACCTCAGTTAAAACTTTTGAACCGAGCCCTAGACGTTCCATCGCATTGGGAGCAAAGTTTTCGAGTAATACATCTGCTTCTTTAACCAATTCAATTAGAATTTCTTTTCCTTTTTCTTGTTTAAGATTTATTGCAATACCTCTTTTGTTAGTATTCAACATGGCGAAAGAAAGTGGGATAACCCCCCCTCCTCTTTGACGCAACACCTCACCCGATAAGGGTTCTAACTTTACAACATCTGCACCGGCATGTGCTAAAAGGAATCCTGCGTATGGGCCATTATATATCTGGCCTAGATCTAAAACCTTTACACCTTTTAATGGCCATTGTTTTTTTTTAGACACTGTCGACAACCTATCTAAGAGAGCTTCCAATAATATCTCTCGCTATAACATGCTTTTGAACTTCGCTGGGACCCTCTCCAATACGACGAATACGCATCTCTCTAAACCACCTTTCCAACGGAAGGTCTTTAGCTACTCCCAATCCACCATGAATTTGCATAGATCGATCAACAACTTTAAATGCATTCTCGGAACAAACCAACTTTGCGATAGCCGACTCCGTTCTAAACGGTAGTCCCTTGTCTGATTTTGCCGCTGCATCAAGAACCAGTAGTCTTGCGGCCCTTATATCTATCTCATTTTCAACCAACATCCATTGGATTCCTTGTCGAGACGATAGAGAAGCTCCGAACGTCTCGCGTATCTTGGAATATTCGACAGCCATTTCATGCGCCTTTATAGCCGCCCCTAAACATTCGGCTGCATAAGGGACCCGTTGCCGGGCTAGTCTATCATTAGCGATAGCAAATCCTCCCCCTTCTTCTCCTAAAATATTCTCATGAGGAACTCGTAAATTATCAATTTGGATTTCAGTGGCGTACTTAGCAGAGCGCAATGTATGTACTACCCTAGATACATTGAATCCAGGCCAGCTTGTTTCAACAATAAAAGCAGTCACTCCAGATCGCCCTTCTCCACCGGTTCGGGCAAATACTAATCCATAATCTGCTCTATCAGCTCCGCTGATCCACAATTTTGTCCCGTTCAAAACCCAATGATCATTACCATCTCGAACCGCCCGTGTTTGAATAGAGCGTGCAGGGTCACTACCGCCGGATGGTTCCGATAATCCAAAAAATACTCGTTTCTCGCCGCGCAACATTGGATAAAGATATTTTTCTTTTTGCGAGGCTGTTGCCTCAAAAAGCTGTGCCTGACGCGCCCCCCCGAAAGCACCATAGCAAGGAACATATATACCGGCTCGATGTTGACTACATTCGATTGCAATTAACACACGCGTTACCATATCTATGTCCGGTCCACCATATTCGGGCGGAGTATCGAGTCCGTAAAGCCCCATGGCTTTTGTTTTTTCAGTGAGTTGAGTTAGTATTTCAGGAGACACTTCATCTGCATCGGGATCCAAACCCATTTCTAAAGGCAAAATTTCATCTCGGACAAAGCGTCTCACCATATCAACGATTATCGTTTGTTCCTCAGTCAGCGAAAAATCCAACTTATTCTCCTATCTTTAACCAACTATTTCTCATTTTTCTAACGGCAAAAACCCGCACTCGAATTAGCTTTGGCCAATACTTCCACCCGGTCGAAGTCTGCCAAGAGTTTTTGGATTGGTATCCTCATTCCCAACAGGTAACTTATTTTGGTCATAGAGATACACTTGAAGCAATTCCGTGTGGCGGGTCCGATAAGCCATATTAATTTCGACACGGAACCGACACGCACCAAATCTTGGATGCTGCAATTCACGCTCTAATTTTTCCCTCAGCCCAAAGTTTGAGGTAGCGTCTGCTACACCAATATAAACGATTTCGCCATTTTTATTTGCTAATTCATATACACCCAAATGGCCGGCAACCTTTGCCACATTTGAAATGTTCAAATCAATCCAGGATTTTTCCAAACGGACAGCCATTTAAGTTCCCCTTACGTGCCACTAAACACTGGATCACGCTTTTCCAATCTCGCTCTTATACCTTCTTTTGCGTCTTCACTGCTTCTGGCTTTAACGACTAGTGCATCTACATCGCTATGCTCTATATTGTCACGAAAGGCCAATTCACGGATAATAAGAGCTTTCATAGCACGCAACGAGAGTGGGGCATTTTCTGATAAACGGATGATTATTTTGCTGACCTCTGCCTCTATTTCGTTTGTAGATACTACTCGGCTTATAGCCCCTTTTTCATACATCCATTGTGCCGACATTGGATTGCCTAATAATAATATTTCCCTCGTGTGAACAGGCCCCGCCACCTCCAGAAGTTTTTTTGTGAGGAACCAATTTGGAGCTAAACCAATTTGCGCCAATGACATCCCAAATTTTGCCGTATCCTCGGCTATGACAAACTCAGAATGCAATGCCATTTCGCATCCGCCAGCAATCGCCGCCCCCTGAACAACAGAAACGATAGGCAATGGATTCATTTCCATCGCATGAAATACCCGCTCTACTGGGCTCACAGATCCGGTTGATGGCTTTTTTTCTCTTTCGGCCAGATCGATCCCAGCACAAAAAGAGGGTCCTTCTCCGCGAATAACAATAACACGATCATTAACTTCTGGCTCAGCCGAAAAAACGTTATACAATACCTCTAGCATTTCGAGGTCTAGTGCATTTCGCTTTTCTGGCCTATTGAGAATAACGGTTTTGACAACTCCATCAGATTTAATAAGAACTTTTTCCAAATTTTATCTCCTAAACGATTTTACTTATCATTATCACCTTTTATTCTTTGGCCCAATCGCTCAGCTATCCATATACCTGTTAATACAAATATAAGACCTATCAAATGATACATTTTGAATTTTTCACCTATGAAAATAGCACTAAAAGCGGAAGCGAAAATAGGAACAAGATTTATAAACACTCCTGCTCGGGGCGCCCCGATTAACTGTACCCCCCTTATAAAGAAGAGCTGAGATAAAAAAGACGGAAAGATGACAACAAACAAAAGGACTAACCATCCCTGCTGCGTAGGCCATACGGTGCTGGCACTCAAAAACTCAAAAAAAGCAAATGGTAAGCTTGCTAACATGGCAGAAAAAGCTATTACTGCAAACATTACCATGCCAGGAACATTTGGCTTGTTGCGAAGAAAAATTGTATAGGTAGCATAGATCAAACATGCGCCCAGAATAAGTAAATCACCTTTATTAAACTGAAGGGATCGGAGATGATTAATATCTCCTTCTGTTGCAACAATAACTACACCAAGGATAGTTATCGTTATCCCTGCTATTTGAATCGGTCGAATTGTTTCCCGGAATATAAAAAAAGCACCCAATAAAACAAAAACAGGTAAAGCGCCCTGAAGAATGCCGATATTTATTGCTGTAGTTGAGTGTGCGCTAATATAAAAAAGTATGTTAAAACAAGTGAAACCTATTGCTCCCATACAGAAGAGATATAGCCATCGTTTAACGAGGGTTTCCTTGTATTTAATGATTTTCGGATATGCCATTAGCCAAATAATAAGTGTAACGCCAGCCCAGCGAAGCGAGGTCAAGAGGAGTGGAGAGATTTCACCCACAGATAAACGAGCAGCTACCGCGTTGCCTCCCCAACATGCCGTACAAACCAATAAAAGCAGATATGGATTGTCATATATTTTTGTTAAAAGCCGATTATCCAAAGAGAGACATTCTTGCGACAGACAATTTTTTATCTAAATAATCTAGTTGTGAAAGTGTTAAACTAGCGCTGATGCTAATTCATATCTTGGTTGGTTTTTTTCTTCTGGAAACGTGATCCATTCCCAAGCATCTGCCTCAGAAAAAAGTTGCCTGAGTAATTTATTGTTAAAATAATGACCCGTCTTAAATGCTTTGATACGTCCGACTATGGGCCCCCCAGCAAGGTAAACATCGCCTACACAGTCTAATATTTTGTGGCGGACAAATTCATCATTGAAACGCAGTCCACCTGTGTTAAGAATATTTGAGCCATCTACGACCACGACATTGTCGAGCGATCCTCCAAGACCGAGACCCGCTGCCCGCATTTTATCGACATCTTCAAGAAAACCAAATGTTCTTGCACTACTAATGTCATGATTGAATGTGCCGTTCACTAAAGAAATATCTAGAGATTTTTCTTTAATTGCCATCGAGTTGAAATCAATTTCAAACTCTATACTAAATTCCTCTGCCGGGCTTAATATGATGCACTCACCTAAATCGCCAAAAATTTCAATCGGTTTCCTTATTTTTAATATTTGCCTAGCCGCATTTTGTTCTACAACTCCACAAGACTGAAAAATACTGACGAATGGTTCTGAACTCCCATCCATAATTGGCACCTCTGGTCCATTGACTTCGATGGTTACGTTGTCGATACCACACCCTGACAATGCAGCCATTAAATGTTCAATTGTAGATACGCTTATCCCTTGTTTATTAGTGATTGTAGTGCACAAGCGTGTATCACTGACAAAGTTCCATTTGGCAGGGATAACTGCATGACCAGTGTTAATATCTATCCGTTTAAAGACAATTCCATTGTCAATTGCGGCCGGTTTAATAGTAAGCTCAACTGGGACGCCACTATGGAGGGCAACACCTTCCAGACTAACTACCTCTCTAAGAGTATGCTGTTTCTTCTGATTTAATTTATTGTATTGACCACTTTGCAACATTAATTGTTTTTCCAATATATAGGCAACTTAACCTTATGCTTAAGTTCCAATAAACAACTTAAGAACCCCTTCATTAAATACCAATCTTGAAGGGGCTTCTCAAATCACCTTTTATTACTAATTATTACTGGCTTAACCATTGATTCTATTGCTTTTTTGGCTTTAGTTATTCGGCCTTCTCAAAAAAGCTGGGATATCCAATAATGATTCGTCAATATCGGTTTTTTGGATACTTTTATTTTCTACCTCTCCTATTCTGATATCCATAGGTGCAGAGCTGGCATCTAAGTCCACTTTGGGAGCTATTGGTAACGAAGCCTTGAGAAAATCTTTTTGAATATTTTCCTCTACACCGTCCGTATCATCATCCTTCTTTCCCATACCCGTAACTCTTTGGAAAAGATTTCTTCCTTTCTTTGCCGTCCCAGATAAACCCGTATTTACCAAAGCCGCCGCGTTGAAGGGGTCTGGCTCCTTAGTTTCCGCTACATCAATTGATTTTGCTGTTAAGATCGGAGCGGACGGAATGAAAGTATTGTGGTCTTTATTAGTAGGAGGCTCGGTATCGACCGGCAAATTCATCTTTAAACCTGCGGGTGCAACTAAATTATCATCAACAGTCTGCGGCATACTAGCGTCTATTTGATTCGATTCGGGTAAATTGACACTGCTTTCGGATGTTTTAATAAAATTATCGACAGCTCCATTATCAGAATCAATAACTTCATCATCTGTGCCTGTCTTTTTAAATAGCTCAGAAGTAAACTCTTCTTTGAGTTGTTTAGAAACTATACTTGTTTCAGGACTTGTAATTACTTCCTCTTCTTTGGATGAGCCTTCTTGAATTGGCGCTACTTGGCTAGAAACTAACGTCATTTGTGGTCTTGGTTTTGCTGCAATGCCTTCGGCTGAAATTCCTGTTGCCACTACTGATACTCGCATAAGACCGTCAAGTTTTTCATCAAATGTAGATCCAAAAATTATATTTGCNTCCACNTCAACTTCTTCTCGAATACGGTTTGCNGCTTCATCGACTTCAAACAACGTCATATCCATACCACCNGTAATATTNATCAAAACNCCACGNGCTCCCTTCATTGACATATCGTCNAGCAATGGATTTTTNATTGCTGATTCCGCAGCNTCNACAGCGCGTTTTTCACCGCTAGCTTCCCCTGTCCCCATCATTGCCTTGCCCATTTCNCTCATTACAGTNCGGATATCAGCAAAATCTAGNTTTATTAAACCAGGCATAACCATTAAGTCTGTTACNCCTCGAACACCTTGATGAAGAACGTTGTCNGCCATATTGAANGCNTCTGCAAAGGTTGTNTTCTCATTTGCTATTCTAAATAGATTTTGATTTGGAATAATTATTAAAGTATCGACATACTTGGTCAATTCTTCGATACCTTGTTCCGCAAGCCGCATTCTATGTGCGCCCTCGAAATGAAATGGTTTAGTCACAACACCAACAGTCAGAATACCTCTTTCACGTGCAGCTTGCGCTATTACGGGACCCGCACCTGTGCCAGTTCCCCCGCCCATTCCAGCTGTAATAAAGACCATATTACTGTCTCCAAGCTCTGCCAGAAGTTGGTCCATAGCTTCCTCAGCGGCAGCTCTTCCAACATCAGGCCTGGAGCCCGCTCCAAGGCCTTGTGTCACCGTCATCCCTAACTGCAAACGTCTATCAGCTAGCGAATTACTCAAAGCTTGATTGTCTGTATTGGTAACAATGAAATCCACGCCTTCCAGATTGGACCTGATCATGTTATTCACGGCATTACCGCCAGCACCGCCAACACCAACAACACTAATTCTTGGTCTCATTTCGATATTATCGTGTGGAGTTGAAAAGTTGATTGTCATTTAAGCCTCCGATGTTTTTGAATTGAAAATTTGTTGCGATATAATTTTTTTAGCCTTTAGTTTAATATTTATTTCATTTGTATTACTCATTGGTTTAATAACCGGCGGTCTTCGAAGGACAGCGCCATTAGCTGAAATACTTGCGCGTAAAGATACTTGGTTAGACATTTAAAAGTTCTCCCTAATCCATGAGCCAACTTTTCCAAAAACTCCATTTGGCTCTACCTTATCCATAATCCCATAGCCGGAATTATTGAATCTTGGATCAACTCCGTAAGCCAATAGGCCCACACAAGTTGAAAATGCTGGCCCCGACACGGCATCAGCCAATCCATTTGTTCTCATGGGTCTCCCCAGGCGAACTTGTTTGTTTAATATGTTCTGGGCCAAATCCCGTAGTCCAGGTAGCTGGCTGCCCCCTCCCGTCACAACTAGTCGCCGACCAGCGATTGGATCTAATCCCGATTTAGCAATACTTTCTTTAATAAGCTCCAGAATTTCCTCCAACCTCGGTTGGATAATACTGATAAGTTTTGATTTTTTGATTTGCGAATTAGTCGTTTGCGTATCATCGCCAACTTGTGGAAACTCTATAAGCTCTCGATCATCAATTGCAGATAATATTGCATTTCCATGCAGGGTCTTTAATCGTTCGGCCTCGACAAGCGAAGTTGATAGACCCCTGGCTATATCGTTTGTGATATGAGTGCTACCTATTGGCAGGCAATCCGTGAAAATTACATTACCTTCAAAAAATATTGCTATTGTGGTGGTTCCACCTCCCATATCAACAACTGTTACTCCGAGGTCAATCTCATCTTCTACTAAAGAGGCCAATCCTGCCGCAAAAGGAGAAACAACGAAGGTCTCTATATTTAAATGACACCGTTCGACTACTGTTTTTAGGTTTTGCTTTGGACCAGACTCAGCAGTTACTATATGCAGTTTTGCAGCGAGATTTTTTCCAGCCATACCACATGGATCTTTTACACCCCTATTCCCATCTATTGAAAAGTCGATAGGCAGCACATGCAAAAGATCTCTCCCTTTAACAACGTCTATATTTTTTCCTTCTTGCATGATCTTTCCAAGATCGGCTTCTACAATTTGATGTCCATTAATATCAAGATCTACGGCTATTGATTGAGACAACGGACTTCCGCCAGAAAGATTGATGTATATATTGTCTATAGTCTCATTCGACATGGTTTCAGCAGACTGAACAGCCCTTCTAATAGAAACCTCACAAGCCTCCATATCTACGATGGCACCGTTGCGCATACCCTCAGCGACGTTATGACCAATACCAATAATCCTAATACTAGATAACTGTTTTGTTAGTTCTATACTTCTATTATTTTCAACCCGGGCAATGAGGCAACACACCTTCGTCGAGCCAATATCTAACGCAGCAATCATTCCATTTTTCGGTCTAATAAATGGTTTTTTCACTTGCGCTCCCTCCTAAACTTTTTCTTCATGTCGTCCTACCCGGTTTTCTGACAACAGAGGCTTTTGCTGGTGTTAATTTGATAATAAATTGATCAATAATCCTCATATCCACCGCAATGACATCATCATTCAGAACTTTATGTCCTTTCTCTATCGTTGCCAGATGAGACCACGCTTTATCTATTTGTTTTTCCGGTAATTTAATGTCTATTTTGTCATCGACGCGCACATTCCAACGTCTACTACCAACAAAAGTAAGGGCTTTTACCCGCCTAAATAGCTCTGGTTCTTTCTTTAGTATGGGGAGAACTTGCTTTACCTTTGCCGGGGCATCGTCGCCTATAACTATAGGCAGATGCTGAAAAAGGTCGCCACTCAACTTTCGAATGGTAACACCGTCTTCATCAATCAATGTAAGACGACCGTTCCTTTGCCATCTTCCAGTTGGTCTGCGTTCCTCTAAGTTTATTACTACTTTATCTGGAAGTTGTCTTTTAACTTGCGCTGTTTTAACCCACGGCAAGGCCACAACACGGCTTTGAATGACATCTAGATCTAAACCGAAGATTGGTTCACCGAGCTTTACATTCAACGCTTTAAGTAAACTGTTTTTCTTTGTATTCTGTCGACCATTCACTAAAACTTCATCAACAACCAACCCGGCCGCACCAGAAATGGCAACTTGGTAATTTGGAAGTTCTGATAAAAATCGATCCCCATAATCATTAGTTTTAATTACGATACTAACTAAGAGAAATATGAACATGCCAGAAAGTGACCAACGCAAACTCCTTCCCAGAAAATTTGGGGCAAATAAGATCTTCTTTCCGAAACGTTGAAATTTTTGATAGACGGTTTCATTATCTTTTAGAGATCGCACTGTGCTACCTCCACAATTTTAGAAACAAGGTTTGGAAAACTGATCCCTTTAAAAGCTGCCTGCTCTGGTATTAACGATGTGTCAGTCATGCCAGGTTGTGTGTTGATTTCTAAAAGATAAAGTTCACCTGGTGCTTTTTTAGTATCATCATATCTAAAGTCGGTTCGCGTTACTCCCCTGCAACCAAGAGTTTTATGAGCACAAAGCGCAGCATCTAATGCCTGCGTTGTTACTAAATCAGGCAGATGAGCCGGATAGACATGAACAGAACCGCCTGCCTCGTATTTCGCGTTATAATCATAAAACCCCCTATCTGAGGTAATTTCTGTAACACAAAGTGGTTCTCCATCCAAAACACCCACTGTTAATTCACGTCCAGGGATGAACTCTTCTACCAAGAAACTATCTCCAAAATTCCAATTTTTCAAAATTTGATCGGCGCTGTTTTCGCCAAATTTTATAATATTCACGCCAACACTTGAGCCTTGATCGATTGGTTTAATGACGAATGGCATAGAGTAAGTTTCCATGAACCGCAGATCATTTTTTGTCTCTACTGATCCTTTTGGACACTTTAAACCTGCTTTCCTAAGCAATTCTTTTGTTCTAACTTTGTCGATTGCAAGAGCTGATGCCTGCACACCAGAATGCGTGTATGGAATACCCATTATATTCAATAAACCTTGAATATTTCCATCTTCTCCCATAGGACCGTGTAATGCATTAAAGCAGATATCAGGATGAGTCTTAGCCAAGATATTCGCTATATCCCTATCAACATCAATTTCACTAACTCTATAACCCGCCAATCGTAATGCGGTTGCGCAGGCCTTGCCACTGGACAAAGAAACCTCGCGCTCTGAAGACCAACCTCCCATGAGTACTGCAACATGAGCCGTCATTTTTTTCCTCCAGAGCATGAAGAAATATCTTTTTTAGCAGTTCCTATTCTTCTGATTTCCCAGTTTAATTGTGTGCCCGACGTATCAAAAACTCGTTTTCTGACAAATTCACCTAATGTTTCAAGGTCATGAGCGTTGGCGTCACCAGTATTAATCAAAAAGTTGCAATGTTTTTCTGAAACCTTCGCCGCACCAAAATGCTTTCCACGACATCCTGCGGCATCTATAAGCTTCCAGGCCTTATAACCAGTTGGATTTGCAAAAGTACTACCACCCGTTTTTCTCCTTATCGGCTGACTTTTTTCTCTCTGACGTTGAATAGTTTCCATTTTAACTTTTATGTCGATTGGATCAGCGAAGGGCGCCTTGAATAAAGCCGATAAAAATATCCAACCTTCATCGATCCCGCAGCATCTATAACCCATACCTAATTCGTCGGCAGCTATGACGTGCAACCGGCCACCAGGATCTATGACCTCTGCCTCAATTAATACATCTTTAAACTCGGTCCCGTAGGAACCAGCATTCATCCGCAGCCCTCCTCCTATTGTTCCTGGAATTCCGCTCAGAAATTCCAGTCCTCCTCTTTTTGCATTTAATGCTACTTTGGCCGCTTGAGAATTTAATACTGCACTTCCAATACGAAGTGTTTCTCCTAAGAACACGATGTCAGAGAATGATTTTCCAAGTTTTATAACAACACCCGGAATTCCTCCATCTCGAATTAACAAATTAGACGTCGCACCAATAACGGTTACCGGAACCCTCTCATTATTATTTTCTAAAAATACGCTAAGATCTTCTGCATCTGCAGGACGAAACATAACTTCCGCTATTCCCCCTACTCGAAACCAAGTAAAACGGCTCATGTCTACATACTCTGTATAACGACCACGAACTTTTGGGAGCATCGTTATGAGTGGATTACTCTTTTGAAAAGTATGATTATCACTAGTAGTCATTGTATTGTAACCGCTCCTTCTATTTCTTGAGATGGATTTAGGTCGGTTAATAGCTTTCTCTTATTACTGTTCCCGGTTGTTATTGGCTCTAACTGATTCACACCAAAGATATGTTCCAATTCCTTTGGCAATGCTTGTGCTAATGTTGTTATATTCCCTGCACCCAGAAATATAATGAGGTCACCTGGGGTCGCTATTTCAGCCATTCTAGAGGCCAATGTAACTGGGTCCTCTAGATGAAAGGCCTGACATTGGCCACTTTTATTAATGCCCTCAACCAGACTTTCTGAATTACAACCATCGATGAAAGGCTCACCGGCAGCAAAAACATCGGTTATAAAAGCAATATCGGCATCTTGGAAACAGTTACAAAAATCATCAAATAGATCTCTTAGTCTAGTGAAGCGATGCGGTTGCATGATTGCAATAACTTTCCCCTTCACGCAAGCTAACCTGCTCGCATCGAGAGCGGCAGCAATCTCAACGGGGTGATGCCCATAGTCATCTATTATTGTGATAGAATTAACTTCACCCGTTTTTGTAAACCTTCTTTTAACCCCCTGAAAATCTTCTAAACTTTTTCTAATAACCTCCTCTGATAATCCCATTTCAAAAGCAACGGCGATGGAAGCAAGTGCATTAAGCACATTATGCTTTCCGAACATTGGCAGCATAACTTTGTTGATCTCTTGAGAGATTTTATTTTTATCACGCAGAGTTACATCAAAGCAGGTACCTTTGGCTGCACTTGATATATTAGAAACGCGGATATCTGCATCTTCTGAACAACCGTAAGTAATCACACGACGATCGACAATCTCAGTTACAATCTCTCTAACAACGGGATGATCGACGCAAACCACCGCAAAACCATAAAATGGCAAGTTTGTAATAAAGGCTATAAAGGCCTTTTTTAATGCTTCAAAATCACCATGAAAATCTAGGTGTTCCGGGTCGATATTCGTTACGATAGCGATGGTGGCTGGCAATTTATTGAAACTACCATCAGACTCATCCGCCTCCACAACCATCCAATCACCATCCCCAATACGGGCATTAGTCCCGTAAGAATTGATAATGCCTCCGTTGATTACTGTTGGGTCCAGGTTTGCAGCGTCAAGCATTGACGCGACTAGTGAAGTCGTCGTTGTTTTTCCATGGGTCCCCGCACAGGCTATCGACCACTTCAACCGCATTAATTCACCTAACATTTCCGCACGATGAACTACTGGTATCTGAAGTTTTCTTGCTGCTATCAATTCGGGGTTATTAGATTTAATAGCTGTGGATACAACAATGATGGAGGCCCCTGAAACATTTTCGTTTTTTTGACCAATAAATACTCTCAAGCCCAGATTCCGAAGCCTGGCAACATTGGGACTTTCAGAAATGTCACTCCCTTGCACCTGATAATCTAGGTTGTGTAATGTTTCAGCAATACCACTCATTCCGATTCCACCAATACCAACAAAGTGAATTATACCAATATCAATTGGGAGTTTTTTCATAATCCTCACCCAATTTTTGTGCAGTATTCGCTTGCTGAAATTTTGATTTTAATTCCGATATATTAGTTTTCGTTACCTGAGAAATTAAATCGGCAAGGACCTCAGATGATTTTGGAGTTCCAAAGTTAAGAGAAGCATGCGCTGCAGATCGCAGTTTCTCATGGTTATTTAGGATCTTTTCAAGAAAGTTGGCTAAAGCCTTTGGTTCCAAATTACTTTCATCAAAACTCCATGCTCCACCCGATTTAACCATCGCATCTGCATTAATTTTCTGGTGATTATCAATAGCGAATTGATAAGGGATTAATATTGCGGGCCTTCCAATGACACTTAACTCGGCTACCGTTGAAGCACCAGATCGACAAATGATTAGATGTGAGTTTTTTATTCTCTCGGATATGTCATCAAAAAATATTTTTATGTCCGAATTCTGTTTGGCTGTTTTATATATGGCCGCTACTCTTGATAAGTCTTCTTCTCGACATTGTTGTGTGATCAGAAGATTTTTCCTTAAAGAGGTTGGCAGTAATAAGAGTGCTTTAGGTACAGTATCTGAAAGAATTTTTGCACCTGCACTTCCTCCAATCACTAAAATATTTATTTTTGTATCGGCTTCAATAATTGGATAGGATGATGAACGAGCTTTTTTCACCTCATTGCGCACAGGGTTACCAACCATTACTGTCTTGTAATGGTTATCATTCAAGCCTTTGGTTAGTTCAAAAGAAGTAGCGATAATGTGAGCGGTACTCGAAAGCCATCTATTTGCGCGGCCCAATATAGCATTTTGCTCATGAAGTATGACGATGCTTCGACTTATCAAGGCGGCTATGATTGGCGCAACTGTTGGATATCCACCAAATCCAACCACAATTTCTGCATCAAATTTTTTCATGAAATACCGGCTTACAAAAATCCCCTTCATTAGCATCCAAAAGGCTCTTATTTTAAGGCGGATGCCACGACCGCTAAAACTCATAGCGGGAATACATTTTACATCCCATGATCTAACAGAGGGCTGTAAATCTATCGCTCTTGTATCGGTGAGACATAGAACACTGTGCCCTCTCTCGGAAAGTGCTTCTGCCAAACCGATCGCTGGGAATACGTGCCCACCAGTTCCTCCAGCAGCTAATACCACCCGCACCGCGCTCATAGTCGCTCCTCTCGCCCTGGTCTTTTTCGGGTCAAGGCAAGAACAAAACCC
Organism: Rhodospirillaceae bacterium; assembly: GCA_002709155.1. Lineage (GTDB taxonomy): Bacteria > Pseudomonadota > Alphaproteobacteria > Thalassobaculales > Thalassobaculaceae > UBA7326. The sequence goes on along the minus strand of PAQA01000005.1, from coordinate 5,564 downwards.
ATCCCAATCGACAAGGCTATAAACGAAGAGCCCCCATAGCTTATAAAGGGAAGTGTCATACCTTTTGCTGGAATTAACTGCAAAGATGACGCTATATGAACAAATGCCTGCAAACCAAACTGCGTTAACAAACCTGCAGCCGCTAGAAATATAAATAAATTTGCCTCAGAGATTAGTCGTAGAAACCCTCTTAAAACGATACATACAAAAACACCCATCAAGGCAAGTGCAACAAGCGCACCAAACTCTTCTCCCGTTACAGCAAAAATAAAATCTGCATGTGCATCAGGTAAAAAGTCCTTTATTTCCCCTTCCCCGGGCCCTGTCCCGACAACTCCGCCATTTGCAAAAGCTTCCAATGAACGATCGATTTGATAAGTATCTCCAGCAGCAGGATCTAAAAAGCGATCAATACGAGAACGCACATGCTCCAAGGTAAAATAGGCACCTAATAAACCCGCAACACCAATTATGATGAATGTAAGAACCAAAGCTATTGGCAAGCCGGCTAGAAAAAATTGACAAAACCATACCGCCGAAATTATGACAGTTTGTCCGAGGTCAGGTTGGCTGAGCAGTAAAGAGATGACACAGCCAAAGCAAAATATACATATCCAATGTCCTGGAAAACCGGGTTTTTGACGCCACTCTGCAAACATCCAAGCAGCAAAGACCACGAAACAGGGTTTAACAAACTCGGATGCTTGTAACGAACCTCCCCCAATTGAAAGCCATCGTTGTGAACCTTTTATTTCTGCTCCAAAAATTAAAGTTAGAATTAAGAGCACCAACCCTGCAACAAAACCTATACTCGCTATCCTTCGCACGTTTTTGGGCGACAACAACGACGTAAGAAAAATAATTGATAACCCAACAGGAACAACAATAGAGTGCCGCTGAACGAAATGATAACTATCAAGATTCAATCTAATAGCAACCGCTGGACTAGCAGCAAATATCATGAGGACGCCAAACATTATTAATGCCAAAAGTGCACCCAGCGACCAGCGATCAACCGTCCACCACCATTGGCCAAGTAAACTCATATCCGTTCTTGCCAGCGTACTCATGACAAACAACCCCTTAAATCCGGGTTGCTCAATATTTGCTCTTCTATTAAAAGTCGAAAGATATCCCCTCTGGCTTCATAGCTCTCAAATTGGTCGAAGGAAGCGGCAGCCGGTGACAATAGGATGGCAACCTTATCATTGTAGATACTAGGGATATTATTTTTTATTGTTTCGATAGCATTTTGGATGGTTCCACAGTTTGTGAATTTGACTCCCCCCTTTAATACATCTGCAAATTCTTCAGAGCATTCACCAATTAAGAAAGCATGTCGAATTTTTGGAAAAAATTTGCTTAACGAAGCTATGCCACCCTCTTTTGACTGCCCACCTAAAATCCAATAAATAGATTCATAACAACTTAATGCTCGCGCAGTGGCATCTGCATTTGTAGCCTTAGAATCATTTATAAAAGTCAGACGATTAAACGTTCCGACTAATTCCTGGCGGTGAGGTAATCCAGGAAAACTGGCGATCGAGTTTTTTATAATATTATTCGGTATCCCCAGTGTTGATGCAATGGCAGTACCAGCAGCGACATTTTGCCAATTATGGACTCCCGGCAAAATCGCATTATCGTGCAAACTGATAACCACTTCATTTTCACGATTAATATTACTGACTATATTACCATCGAGAACACCAACTCCCTTCTCAGGCGCGACCAGACCCGAAATAGGTGTAACCCGGAGATTTTTATATTCATTTTCTTCAAGCGATTTGGCGATTCCATTACTCTCGTGATCATCTACACCAATTATTGCAATCGCGTTTTCAGGAAGGCTCTCTATAATCTTAAGTTTAGCTGCTTTATAGCCATCCATTCCCCCATGGCGATCCAAATGATCTGGAGAAATATTCAGGATTACAGCTATTTCACAACAAAGTGAAGGTGTGAGTTCAAGTTGGTAGGAACTTAGTTCCAATACTTGATAGCCAGCATCTAGAGTGTTTTCAAACCCAAGAACAGGCAAACCTATGTTGCCGCCTATTTCAACTGGTAATCCAGCAGAGCGTAAAATATGCCCAACAAGGGCTGTCGTGGTCGATTTCCCATTAGTCCCAGTAATTCCTATAATGCGTGGCTCTGCAAAATTTTTAACAAAAATTTCTATATCACCAATTATTGGAGTATTTGCTTTCTTTGCTTTTTTGGCGACAACGTGTGGTTTGGGGAATGAATGTGGTATGCCAGGGCTTAGGATTAATGCATCAATATTAGTAAAATCCTCTTTTGTTAAATCACTTATATTTATGCCAAGTAATTCAGTCTCTCTGCATTTTTGAACATCATCATCCCAGGCTACTACTTCTGCCCCCCCAGCTTTAAGAGCTTCAGCAGCCGACTGTCCTGAACGAGCCAAACCCATTACCGCAACTTTTTTACCTAGATAACTTTTAGCGGCTATCATCCGGTTACCTCAGCTTCAATGAAGAAAGGCCAATTAAGGCTAAAATAAAAGCGATTATCCAAAACCGAATTACAACAGTTGGTTCGGCCCACCCTTTTTTCTCAAAATGATGGTGCAACGGGGCCATTCTAAATACCCTTCTACCAGTGATTTTGAAGGAAGCCACCTGAACGATCACAGACACAGTCTCAAGAACAAATAAGCCGCCAATTATGAGTAAGACCAACTCATGCTTGGTGATGATACTGATTGCCCCTAAAGAACCACCGAGAGACAAGGACCCTGTATCACCCATAAAAACCATTGCTGGAGGAGCATTGAACCACAAGAATCCAAGTCCCGCGCCAATTAATGCGCCGCAAAAGACTGATAACTCCCCCGCCCCAACTACATGATGTATTTGTAAATAATTAGCGAAAACTGTGTTGCCAACAAGGTAAGCAATCAATGCAAAGCACCCACCCGCGATCATTACCGGCACAATCGCTAGACCATCTAATCCGTCAGTTAGATTGACAGCATTTGATGCGCCAACAATCACTAAAATTGAAAATGGGAAAAAGAACCATCCTAGGTGAATCATGACATCTTTAATAAAGGGTATACTTAAGTTATTTTTTGTCCCCGGCTCCATTAAATCTGTTATCACGAAAATAGCCATAAGGCTGAAAAATACTTGTGCAATAATTTTAAGCCGAGACGATAAACCTTTTGAGCTGCCCCGGCGAATTTTCAAAAAGTCATCGATAAATCCAATAAATCCAAATCCTACCGTCACAAAAAGCACGCACCAGACATAGCGGTTCGACATATCCGCCCACAATAATGTTGAGATACAGAGAGCTATCAGGATAAGTAACCCGCCCATGGTGGGCGTACCCTTTTTAAGAAGATGACTCTCAGGACCATCATCTCGGATCGGCTGCCCCTCACCTTGTTTATTGCGAAGCCACTCGATCATCTTAGGCCCAATTATGAAGCTCAAAATAAGTGAAGTTAAAATAGCCCCACCCGTCCGGAACGTTAGATATCTAAAGAGATTAAAAATCTGAAAGTCATCTGCAAAAGGGGCTAAATAATTATACAGCATTCTGGCTGCCCCCAACTTCGAATGACTGATATGGAGAACGATAATTTGACTTCAAATTCTCAATAGCAGAAACAATAGGGGCCATATTCGTTCCCAGTGAACCTTTAATAAGAATCAGATCATCCGCTCTTAATTCATCTGAAACCTTTTGGGAAAAATCAACGCTTCTATCTGCATGTAGACAATCTATTGTAGAAGGAATTTTGTCATGCAATTCGCGCATGAGGGTGCCAATAGTTATTACCAAATCCGGCTTTGCCGCTAGCAAATGATCAAGGAGGTTAGCGTGCAAAGAGGGACCATCGGGCCCTAATTCTAGCATGTCACCAAGAATAGCCACACGCCGGCCACCATGCTTCGGCACTTTACTGCCTAACACAGCCAATGCAGCCTGCATAGCAATAGGGCTGGCGTTATAACTTTCGTCTATTAGCGTTAAAGAACCTCCAGATTTCAGGGGAATCTCTACCTGTCCTCCGCGACCACGGGGCAATTGGATAGATTTTAATGATATCGCTGCTTCTTCAACATTTAAGTTTAATGCATGAATACAAGCAATGACGCCAACTGTATTATATGCGATGTGCGGACCGACACAATCCAACATGTACTGGATTTTATTTCCTGAAACCTCTAATTCAACCAAACTACCTTTATGAGTTGTTTTTATTTTAGATAAGCGAACATCGCATACAGTATCTCGACCAAAAGTAATTACATTCTCAATATTTGCCCTGCGGGCTTTAGCGATCAGAAACTCACCCCACTTATTATCTAAATTTAAAACAATTTGAGAATCAGGTGACATGCCTGAAAATATTTCTGCCTTGGCATCAGCGATACCCTCTTCATTCTCAAAATGGCCTAAATGTACAACGTTTATGTTTGTAATTATCGCTAATTGTGGTTTAACCAGTTGGGATAATTGTTTTATCTCTCCCGGCCTGTTCATACCCAATTCGAAAACACCAAATTCAGTTGATTCAGGCATGCGGGCTAAACTAATAGGCACACCTATATGGTTATTGAAATTACCAGACGTCGCATGCACTTTATTTTTCTTTGACAGCACTAGAGACAATGCATCTTTGGTGCCCGTCTTGCCAACACTGCCCGTTACAGCCAGTATCTTGGCACCCACTCGCCTTCTCGACTCGAGAGCGATTTTTTGTAATGCTTCATAAATATCATCTACAACCAGGAATGATGTCAGTTCAACGATATCGTATGGCAACCTCTCGACAATCGCCGCAACAGCGCCGTTAGCAAAAGCTGATCCAATAAATTCATGACCATCACGCTCACCACCTGTTAAAGCAAAGAAAAGATCTCCTGGACAAACAGTACGACTGTCAAACGAAATCCCTGTTGCCATCCATGACGGACCAACGGGTCTTCCCTCCGTTATCTTTTCTACAATATCACTTCGCCATAATCCTTCCGTCATGGGGCTCTCCCAACAACGTCATTCAACTGAGTGCTAACAAATGCCGCGTCATTAAAAGGAATCGTCGCGTCACCTATTTCCTGACCCGTTTCGTGTCCTTTTCCGGCAATTACCAATAAGTCTCCATCACTTAATTTTGAGAGACCCAATCTTATCGCTTCTGGCCGTCCCCCAACATTTTGCGCCGATGGGCACCCCTTCATAATTTCTTCACGAATTGCGGACGGTGATTCAGAACGGGGATTATCGTCTGTTACTATGGTGAGATCTGCTAATCCTGAGGCGATCTTTCCCATGAATGGTCTTTTTTCCCTGTCTCGATCACCACCTGCTCCAAAGACACAAACTAGTTTTCCTTTCACGTGGGGCCTCAAAGACATAAGGATATTTTTTAACGCATCTGGTGTATGAGCATAATCAATAACAATAGGCGCTCCAGTTGAGTGTGTTCCAATATGCTCCAGTCTTCCAGGAACTCCTTGTAGTTTATCAAGGTTCTTTAGGTAATTTTCGATTTCTGAGCCTTCTTCGGCACCAACTAAACCTGC
>PAQA01000004.1 GCA_002709155.1 Rhodospirillaceae bacterium | reverse complement strand
CTTCTTCGAACTATGGCACAGGGTAGTCGCAATGTGGGGATGTCTGGAAAATTTTTAAATTTTAACAAAAACAAGCGGTCTATTTGTCTTGATATCAAAAAAACTGATGGGTTAAAGGCCCTAAAGAAGTTAATGCAGAGTGCAGACGTGTTTGTCTCTAACGTTAGACCTCAAGGGCTAATGAGAGCCGGTTTAGACTATGAGGCCCTATCTGCGGATAACCCCAGATTAATTTATTGCTCTATTGTTGGATTTGGAAAAGGTGGAAGATATTATAACAGGCCTGCATACGATCCAATCATACAGAGTGTTTCCGGTGTGGCCGCCACATTGCATCGCGCCACCGGCGAGCCGAGATTTGTCCCGATGGTGATGACGGATCATACCACCGGTTTAATTGCAGCTCAGGCTATTGGTTTTGCTCTTTTTCGTCGGGAAAAAACGGGTATAGGTGAGGCGATTGAAGTTCCTATGTTTGAAAATATGGCCTCGTTTGTCACCTCAGAACATATGGGGGCTGCGACCTTCGATCCGCCGGTTGGTCCTACTGGTGATGGCCGGCTTTTAAGCCCGCATTATCGCCCTTTACCGACTAAAGATGGTTTCATTACTGTGGCGCCTAACACAGATGCTCAAGCATTTGCTTTCTTTGATGCTATTAGACGGCCTGAATTGAAGACAGATCCGCGCTTCAGCAGTGCGGCAGCACGGACCAAACATGCAGAAGAGTATTTTCATATTCGTATAGAGGGATTGAGCTCAAAAACTACGAGCGAATGGTTAGATGTTTTTGAGAAGGTGGATGTTCCTTGTCAACGATATAACACCATAGAGGATTTAATCGAAGATCCCCATTTGGAAGATGTAGACTTCTTTTCACAAGAAGTTCATCCAAGTGAAGGCCTCATAAGAAAAACTCGGGCTGCAAACACATTTACTGGCGGTGGACGGCAGGACGGCTTAGACGCGCCGCGGCTGGGTGGAAACACTGAAGAGGTGTTGTTTGAGGCTGGTTACACCAAATCTGAGGTTGATGCGCTACTTGAATCTGGCGCCGCGATTAACTTTACAACAGAAAGTTAGAGAGCAATGTAAAACTCCCACTGCCATTACTTTTTTAAAAGATGGCAGTGGGAGTTTCATTTTAGTGTGCGTAGTCTGGTTCTTTACGATCTAAAATTCTCTTTAAAGCATCAAAATGCCATTCGGCGTTCGACCGTCCTCCATATTTCATGGCGGAACCACGATAGGTGTTATAGGTTTTTTCAACTATGGGAGCTGGAAGTTCGCGTAGCGGTCTTCCTGTCCACATTGCATATAGTTGTACTTGAGCTACTCGCTCTAAATAATAAAGTCGGTCATAAGCCTCTGCGACATTTCTACCAAGCGTAAGCGCTCCATGGTTGGCCATTAGCATCACTGTATTTTTCCCACAGGCTTTGGCAAGTCGAGCCCCTTCAGCCGGATCAAGTCCTGGTCCGTCATAGGAGTCGTCGTAACCAGTTTTCATCATTGTTCCAAGCTCGGTTTGTCCAATAGGTTGGATTTTCTGATCTTCTAGACGAGTAAGAGCGCTCGCATACGGCATGTGTGTATGAAAAACTGCATTGGCGTGATCCATAGTTTTATGCATTGGCGCATGGATACAATAAGCGGAGCGTTCCACAATACCCTCCCCAGCTACTACTTCACCATCGTAATCTACTTCCATGAAGCAACTTGCAGTTACTTCTGACCAATGCGTACCAAAAGGGATCTGGTAATAACGATCTTTATGTCCTGGGACGCGAAGCGTTAGGTGATTAAAAATGCCCTCGTGAAGATCGTGCATAACAGCGCATCGATGGGCTGCCGCGAGGTCAACTCTGGCATTCCATTGTTCTTCCGTATAGCCCTGAGCCTGAGCGCTCGATGAAACAAAATTCATTTTTCCCTCCCCAAATTAAATAAGGTATTATTTATAGTTTCCACATCTCCTGCCTTGTCGTCAATTGGTGCATTCTAAAAAGCATAGAGGGGATGGTTAGTTACATTGCAAAGGCTTTTGCTATCTCCGCATAACTGTTACGACGTGCCTCATCGCTATGGGCCCAGGTTACGATAGCAACCTCTTCAACGCCAAGGTGCTTTGATAATTCGTTTATTCGTTCTGCTACTTCCTCACCGGTGCCAACAAAAGTTTTTTGCCTTAACTCCTCGATTTTTGCCTGCTCATATTCATTATAATCCTGCTCCATAGAAACCTCAGGTGTTTCAAAACTCAAATGAAGTCCTCTGTCTCGGTAGAGTTGCCAACGTGCCCTGGAACTGAAATGGTATTGGGCCTCCTCGTGCGTTTCAGCTGCTAGTGCCCAGACACAAATAGCCGGATTTGGTTTCTCATGCCTGTTACTGGGTTTATAATGTTCTCGGTATATTTCAATAGCTTCTTTACCGCCATGACCATCTGTGAAAAACCATGCAAATGCGTATGGCAAACCAAAATGTGCTGCCACCTGGGCTCCAAAGGCAGAGCTCCCCAAAATCCAAATTTCGGGTACGGTCTCTCCTGTTGGCTGAGCCTTTAATTTAGAAAATGTGTGTCCGTCTTGTAACGGTTCTCCATGAATCCAGGCATCAAGATCCATAACGTCGTTTGGAAACTGATTGGGTCTTTCTGCTGCGTTGGGGTTTAGTGCGAATGCTGTTAATCCATCCGACCCGGGCGCCCTTCCAAGTCCTAGGTCTATTCTTCCGGGCGCTATCGCATCTAATACTCTAAATTGCTCTGCCACTTTGAAAGGTGCGTAGTGTGGCAGCATGACGCCAGCACTCCCCACCCGGATCTTTTCTGTATTTGACGCGATTGCTGCTATAACTATTTCTGGAGCTGTACCAACTATGGCAGGGTGATTGTGGTGTTCGGAAACCCAGAACCTATGGTATCCAAGATCCTCGCAATGATTTGCAAGGGCTATGGTCTCTCGAATAGCAGCGCCTTGAGGCCGACCAGAAACGGCTATAGATTGATCAAGCACGGAGAGTTTTAGCACTAATTTTTCCTTTTCAGTTCTACTAGAGTGACGCGGCCATTTTAGCAAGTCTAGTGATCTCTTTCCAATTGCGTTGTTCTATTAAATTTGAAGGTGAAGCGAAACTGCCACCCACGCATAAAACGTTTCTTTCTTTCAGATACTCAGCGGCATCTGAAAAATCTATTCCACCCGTCGGACAAAATTGCAAGTCGGGATAAACGGGTTGTAATTGTTTTAGCCCATAAATGCCTCCTGCTGCTTTAGCAGGAAAAAATTTTAACGCTCTTAACCCGTACCGGTAGGCCGTCATTGCTTCGGAGCTTGTCTGTATGCCTGGAAGGTAGGCTAAATTATCATTTTGAGCCTGGTCCACTAAATCCATATTCAATCCTGGCGAGACAGCAAAACAGGCGCCTGAATTTTTTGCACGAATAAAATCTACGGGATCCAAAAGGGTTCCAACCCCTACGCTAATTTCAGGTAATTCTTTTGATATCATTTCGACTGCCTTCAGCGCGGGTTTGGTCCGTAATGTGATTTCTATTACGGAAAGACCACCTGCCATCAATGCAGTGCATAAAGGTAGGGTATCATCCAAATTACTGATGGTTAGGACAGGGATCATCGGGGTTGTAGATAATAATTCCTTGATTTGCATAAATTAACCTTTCCTTAGGTTCCCTAATTATCCTGGTAACGTCTTTATTTTGAGTAATCAGATGCCTCTGGAATCAATACGTTGCCTTCCATTAAAGTTCTGGCAGTACGGTAAGCTGTAACCTGCAAAGCAAAAGGCGTTGTGTTTCTAATCTCTACCTTTGCATCTAATGGTAAGATTCCGCTTGGATTGGAGATTCTGACGGCTCCTTCGTCATTTGATATTATTTCATTACATATCGTTCCTGGAATGCGACATGCTACTGCTAAGCACATAGCTCCTGTTAAAGGTAAGACCCGGTGAACTTGACCCATCGACCATATCCTAGCCGTTATATCTGCGGAACTTGGATTTATTGTTTCACCGGCTAACGTTTTATATGCAGATGATTGAGAGACAATTCCTAGTTTTGGCGCAGTAGGCGGTACCTTCGTGACTGATTTTGCTAACCCCATTTTAACACCAGCTTCAAGACGAATAAGCTCAACAAGGTCCATGAGTTCTAAATTTCTTTCTAGTTCTTCAACGGTTTCGGCACCGGTTAAGCCAAATCTCTCCGCGGAAACAAAAGCACAGGGAACGCTCGAGTCAACGAGAGATACTTCAAAGTCTCCAGCACCTTTGATAGAAACGGTATCAGTTGGATTTCCCGTTGGCAGTAATAATCCCGTTTTTGTTCCTGCGGGCTCTAAAAAATCAAGTCTAATTTGGGCGCCCGTGCCGCTTACACCTGGGATTTCAAAATTACCATTCACTTGCGCAAAGCCATCTTTTGTTGGGATTGTTGCGCGAATAATTTTTCCTGAATTGGTATTATGTATCAGTATTTCTTTGTATTTTTCATCGGCGTTAATTAAGCCGGTGTCAATCGCAAAGGGCCCGACTGCCGAAGATAGGTTTCCACAATTGGACGAATAATCAACCAGCTCTTGCTTTACTGCTACTTGCGCAAAAGTGTAATCAAGGTCAGCATCTGGTCTTGAGGTTGGTCCTATGACCACCGCCTTTGACAAGGATGAAATACCACCACCCATTCCGTTAAGTTGTCGGCCATATGGGTCTGGACTTCCTATCGCACTCATAAAAATTCTATCCCATTCCATTCTATCTTTTGGTAGGTCTCTAGCATGAAAAAAGACACCTTTGGATGAACCCCCACGCATAAACACAGCGGAAACACGAGTTTGGGTCATTTCAATTTACTCCCGATAGTGGTATTGCTTACTTAAAAGACCATACATGAATAGTTAAAGATTTAGAAAACTTGCTAGCTTGATGGCAATACCTAATTTATCTGTAATAGATCATTTAGCCTCATTCATTACAATTCTAGGTTTTAAAATCAATAGGTTTGGGGGATATCAATTATGTCGAAAGAATTTAAGTTTTCGAAGATATTGTTAATCTTTAAAGGTGTCATGCTTTGTTTGTTGATATTCAAAACCCAATTTGGGTCAACAGCATTAGCCGATGAAAAACAAAAGGCTGGCTGTCATACCAAGCTAGAACAAGCTAGATTGTGGATTCGTGCTACGGACTTCAATGCCCCGGATGAAGAGAAAACTAGGGTAAAATCAGCAATCGACATCGCAAATAAAGCTTGCGAACTGGCAAAAGATTTGGCGCCAGATGATGGCGAGGTTCTTATAGACTCAGCATATGCTTTATTCGCAGCAGAGAAGAAAAAGGAGGCTGTGAACCGAATCCAAGAGGCAGCGGAAATTGGTTACCCTCCAGCCATGGTCATGATGGCCCGTTATTTGGGGCAAGGTAAGTATATAGAGAAAGATTCGGAAGGGGCATGGTTGCTGCTGATCAAGACATTAAAAACAAAACATGATTCCGCGCGGATTCAGGCTGCATTGGAGTTTTTGCCGGGTGGTGTAGGTCCCGAGAACGCAAAAAGGGCAAAATCGACACTGCTTGATCTAATAAATGAGGGCAACAGCAAGGCAATGATCGCTTATGCAATGAAAGTCCTGCAACTAAAAAAAGCAAAACCTAATACTAAAGAGTCTGAGGAAGGAATTGAACTCCTCGAAAGAGCCGCGAGAAAATTTCAAAACCCTAGAGCAATGATATTATTAAGCCTACTTTACAACCAAGGAAATGTGGTCAAACGTAATGAAAAAAAGGCGATTGAGTATGCTCAGTTAGCTATAGACGCAAATGTACCTCAGGCTTTTGGGACAATGGGACAGATTTATCAAAACCAAGGCGATAATAAGAAGGCAGTTGAATGGTTTAAAAAAGGTGCAGCAATTGACGATGGATTTTCGCAAGGCATGCTGGGCTTTATGTTTTCGGGTGGATTTGGGGTAAAGCAGGATCTTTCCAAAGCGGTCGATTGGTGGAGGAAGGCGAGATGGAATGGAGATCGAATGGCTGCCAGTTACCTTCAGGTTCATCGTGATAAGCAAAGGGCCCGAAAAGCTTGGAAAAAAAGCCAAAAAGAAAAGTTAAAAAAATAATATGAAAGTTTGCGGGCTCCTATTCTAAATCTTCCGATGATAGTGCGAAATGCAACTTGTAGGTGCCCGTATCTGCTGTTCTAGCTCCATGTTCAATTAGTGAGGCCTCCGACATCACTCCATTGCGCCATAAGTGATTTAGCGGCGCCACTTCTATGCCCTCAATAAAAATAATCCAGTCGGCTATTTCGTCTGGTTTGTCCCTCATTGCTTTTTCTTCTGTTTGTTTTTCACTGGCCGAGTGATCTCCTTTTATAAGATGCGCGGCAACGATACCCGGTCGAGATACCAGGGCTGGAAATATCTCATTAGATATCCAGTTAAAGAACTCGTCTTCTCTATTATCGGCGGCACCAATTCGTATGGTTAGAATAGCAGCACCCACTCCTTTACCATGAGAAGAAATGACTTCACTGAGAGTACGGTTATTATTTTTGAGCGTCGGGCCCACTCGCCGCGTCCAAGGCGTGGGATTGTTTAATCGGGTAAGATAGGCCTCTGATGTTAATGTAGCCACTGTCTCCGTTTCATAAAAATGAAAAAATTCTGGCTCGCCCTCTATGGCCACATATCTTCTACCCCTTAAAAAGCCTTTTATACCGACTCTTTCAGGAACATGCTCATAACAATGCCAATGATTATAGTCATCTTGAACCTCTGGCGCTACGTTATGCCAAATAGCGGCCACGCCTTCTCCCAATAGTGGCATTTTATCAAACCTTCCTTAAATTTTTCGGCTACAAATTCAGGTATAAACGCGCTAAACTTTCTTTGGAAAGAGATATTGCCATGAAAATTGCCCTTTTAGAAATATCACATTGGCATTTCCCGCTCTATATCGAAGATCTGCTCGCTTCTGGTCTCGATATCATAGCATTATCGGATAAGAACGAGAAAATTAGGAAGCAATATGGCTATAAATTTAATAGCAGGACCTATTCGGATTGGCGGCAATTATTAGCGGATAACGAAGTGGATGCCGTTTTTGCGTTTGGTGAGCATCATGAGATGTTAGAAATAGGTATTGCACTCATTAATAAGGGAATACCTTTTTCGATTGAGAAACCCGCAGGGAAAAATTACTCAGATGTAAGCCAATTACGCAAAGCAGCTCATCAGGAAGATGTGCTGGTTTCTGTGCCTCTAGTGCAAAGATTTGGACCGCTGAAAAAATTAATTGATCATTTGATTGAAGAAGAGGGCGCCCGTTTTACATCGACATCGTGGCGTTTTAATGCGGGCCCGCCGCGGCGGTATGATGATATCGATTGTAAGTGGATGCTTGATCCTAACAAAAGTGGTGGAGGGTGCCTTATTAACCTAGCACCACATTTTATTGATTTAGCGCTTCATTTGATGCCAAACCCTGCAGATGTCGTGTTTGCACAAACGGATAAAATTCTGCATGGTACCGCGGTTGAGGACACGGCAATGATATGTATATCGTCAAAAAATGGTGGTCAGGCATTAATAGAGACCGGTTATAATTTTCCGGATAGCCTCTGTAAGCGAGAATATTCTTTTAGCTTAGTGGGGCAAAAACACTACATCCAATCCGATCCGATGGGGGTAAGCATTATGAGACCCGGAAAACCCGTTGAACATTTGACAATGGATCTAGATTCTGACCCGCTGTATGGAATTTATACAAATACATTTATAGCGACACTTACTGGGGATAAAAAAGTAAAAGTAGGGCTCTCTGAGTTGGAAAGCGCGATGAAAATAGTTGAGTTGGCCTATGCTTCAGCTCAATCTGGAGAGTCTATCAAAGTCTGAAATGGCGTCACTCATCTAAAGAAAACCCTGGACGGTCTTTAAAAGTTCTCGATCTACTATAACTCCGTCCGAAATGGCTTTTTGACGACGTTTAAGTCGCCCATCACCAGGGATACGCTCCGGAGTACTTTCCAAATATGCATCTAAAAATTCACTTACCCGATCAACAAAACCGGGACCATGTATGATATCAGGGTCCATTGCGATTATTGTTTGGCCTCGATTTGCTCCGGCAAAATCGGGATCATCTGATATTGAGTTTTCAAATGCAAAGCGGCCACCAGTTAGGCCTGCCGCCATTAATTCAACCATAAATGCTATCGCAGACCCTTTATGTTTTGCGAAAGGTAATAACATTCCACCGTCCATAGCTGCCACGGAATCCAATGTTGGGTTGCCGTATTTGTCAACAGCCGAGTCTGGTTGTATTTGTTCCTTTTTTGTTGAGGCCACCTCTATTTCCATGAAGCTCATTGAGCTAGTGGACATATCCCATACCACTGGTTCTTTTCCTTTTCTTGGGCAAGCGAATGCAATTGGGTCTGTTCCAAATAATTTTTTATTTCCTTTGTAGGAAGTCATTAATGCCTTGGAAACAACACATGAAAATGCCACTAACCCAGCCTTTGCTATTGGTTCAAGATCTTGCCGCAGTGGGCCAATGTGATGGGAGTTTCTTATTGCGAGTGTAGCGATACCTGTTTCACTGGCGGCATTGACCAATTCTGGGGTAAACTTATTAATTACGAGCTGGTTGTATCCGTTATCTCCATCCACTCGAATTACACCTGGCTTGGGATATTCAGCTACTGGAGTTGCTTTCCCGTTTGAAATTCCGTTTCTCAGACTTCCAACGTAGCTATACATTGAAAATAGTCCGTGGCTGGCAGGACCATCTCTCTCGCACAACATAATAACATCAGACAGGACTTCGGCCATCTCAGATGAACAAGTGTTCGCTAAAAAAACTTTTTTTGCCAGCTCTCGTATTTCTTTTAATGTAAGCTGTATATGCGTTTCTTCTACCATCAGGCGATACCTAGCAGGGCTCTCCTAAAGGCAACCTTGCGCTCTGTAGCATCCATTGAACGTTTAATTGAGGGAGGTGGTTCTGTATTGACTTTCAGTAGTATAAAACTCGTTCCATTGGAGTCCCGGAGTATTTTTTTTGCTTCTGGAATTTGCTCTTCTCTATCTATTGTTCGGGTGTTTGGTATTGCCGACCCCTGTGCTATCAATTCGAGATTAACCCCTCGCTGAGTATGACTCTCTTGGTAACCTGTTTCACCATAATGTCCGTTATCAACGCAAAGTATTGATAAGTTTGCGGGTTTTAATATGCCCACCGTGGCCAGGGTCCCAACATTCATTAGCAGTTCACCGTCTCCTGTAACAACAAGCACCTTTTTATCCGGTCTTGATAATGCTAATCCCAGACCCAAAGCAGTTGCTCCTCCCATGGCTCCTGCCATGGTAAAGATGTTATCTCCATCGTTCGTCAAGTGCGCCATATCTTTGGAAGCGCCAGCTAACCCACATACTATCAAGAGATCTTTAGGGTCTCCTACTATCGCGGGCACCGCCTTTTTCCTATCTAGTGACCTATCATCGCTCATGTTACATCTCTCTGTTATCTGTTACTTCAAAATGGCTTTGCGCCGATCAGTTTTTGGGTGAGCAAAACTGCCACGCTTTGGTTGGATTTATAGGCCATATCCAAAGCTGCCTGGACTGTCGGAGAGACCTCTTTCGGTGTCTCAGCTCGCAGGCAATGCATCCCCATAGCTTCCACAACAGGCTGAACACCTTGCCCCATTGGCACTTGCCAAGGGTTCATTTCCCCAAATTCGCCCCGCATAGTTACGACAGTGACGAATGGAAATTGACCATTTTTAATAAGCGCGAACATATTTACACAATTACCAACACCGCTGGACTGCATTAAAAGAACACTCTTAGTGCCCCCAAGATGTGCCCCGGCGCACATCGCTACCCCTTCTTCTTCCGTGGTTAGGGGCACCGAGATTACTTCTGGATCCTCGATGGACTTATTTATGAGAGTTTTGTGTCCGCCATCTGGCACATAACAAAATAATTCAACATCGTTGGACCTGAGCAAACTATATAAGTCCTCTTGCCAAGTCTCTTGACCACCGTATTCACTTATCATTTTTAGTCCTATCAGCCTTAATCAATGGCAGTTAGAATGGTATATTTTGCATTAACTCAGTTACAGTATAGCGTTATTTGATAAAATAACGCATTGTGGGCAATATAGCCTAAAGACAACATATAAATATATCGAGAAGTGAGGATATAGTGAATAAAATCATGAATAAGGATGATCTTGGAAGTCATTATGGAAAACCCTCTGAGAGGGCTGTATTAAAACAGTTAGATCATATAGATAAGCATTGTCGAGCCTTTATCGAATTGTCTCCATTTCTGGTTATTGGCACAATGGGGAGTGATGGGCTGGGCGATGTTTCTCCCAGAGGGGATGCGCCGGGTTTTGTCCTTGTTAAAGATGAAAATACAATCTTCATACCAGATAGATTAGGAAATAACAGAACGGATACATTATCCAACATTATTGACAATAAAGGTCTTGGGGTACTCTTCCTAGTTCCAGGAATGAATGAAACACTTAGAGTCAATGGGTTAGGCACAATAATATTAGATGAAGAGATCCTAGAAGGGCTATCTGCTCAAGGAAAAGCGCCAAGATCAGCACTAAAAATAGAGGTTAAAGAATCGTACTTGCAATGCGCTAAAGCACTAATCAGGTCCAAACTCTGGGGAGATGATTATAAAATAGAAAGACAAAGTTTCCCCTCCCTTGGAGAAATTATCGCTGATCAAATAGGCTTGGGCGATGATAGCGCGGCAGTTTCTGCTGCAAATCGGAGTATTCAAAAAGGATATACTGAAAAACTATATTGAGTCAGGTATGATCATCGATAAGAAAACATTAGTGTAGAGAGATTCCTGTGAAAATGGGATTTAATTTGGCTTCATCTCAAGATGCCAAAACGAAAGTTTTTGAAGAATATGAAACTTAATCGTTTCCTGCCTATTTCTATTTTGCTGACAGGTCTTTTGGGGGCATTTTTTTTTGGCTGGGCTGAATATATTTCTCTGGAAACAATTAGAACAAATAAAGAAGAGTTAAGACAATTTATCCAAGCTAAATATGCGACTTCAGTCTTCATATTTATTTTAATTTACGCCGTCACGACAGCTTGTTGTATCCCGGGCGCAGCAATACTTTCATTGACTGGGGGGTACCTTTACGGCGTTTCTCTTGGCGCTACGTTCTCACTAACTGGCGCTACGATCGGTGCGTGCTCACTTTATTTTGCTGCCAGAACGGCGCTAGGTGATTCCCTTAAATCACGTGCTGGTTCCGCTATAATGAGCATGCAGGAAGGCTTTAAAAAAAATAGTTTTAGCTATATGCTATTCTTGAGACTGGTGCCGGTATTCCCATTTTTCTTGGTTAATTTGGTGCCAGCGTTTCTTCAGGTTAGGTTTTCTATATATTTTTTTGCGTCCGTGATAGGAATGGTTCCGGGAGCAGTAGCGTTTTCCCTTACGGGGGCGGGTCTTGATAAAATATTATTGAACAGCGACAATTTTGATATTTCATCATTGATTACAAACGAATTAATGCTTGGGTTAATTGGGCTCGGTATTCTAGCTCTTCTTCCTGTTTTTTATAGGTTGATAATCAACACGTTGACACGAAAATGAGAACCCTGAGGAAGATTATTTTATTAACTTTTTTGAGTTGGTGCGCTGGTGGAAGAAGCTGATTTTAGTAAAGATACAGATAAAAAATTAGAGAAAGGAATTCCCTTGGGTCGATATCGACGGCTTGGGGTCATTGGTCTATGCGCAAGCTTTGCTTTTGTGATCCTCTATTATGTTTTGGGCATGATTATTGTTCATAAAGTTGACGATGATACAGATTTCAAGCCGTCCTCAATTAAAGTTGGCGGTAGCCACGCTGTTTCTATGGCTATTGCATTGATAGACCGAGAGGTTAACAGCAACAGTTGGGTGGCCAACGATCCATTCTTTATGCCCGGATACTTCTTGGATAATATGCCCAATTATCAACAAGGGATTATATATGCTGTATCGAGATTTGCTCTTGAGATGACTGATCAAATTGGACGATCCAGAGGTTCTAGTGAGGTTGATAAGGATTTAGATAAGGCATCAGGGCTTCTAAAATACCCAGGCACTACCTGGATATTCGACTTTTCTACATCTATCGTACCGACAGCATCTTCGGAATCTCAGTATCGGGCCGCCCAGCGTTCTTTAATTTCTTATAACGAACGCTTGGCCAACGGAGATGCTAAGTTTGAGCGCAGAGCAGATAATTTACAGGGAACATTATTGAGATTTACAGCGGATTTAGGGTCAAATTCAGCGGTTATAGATGATCATCTTGCCAAGGCCGGACAATGGGGGATCGATACGAAGGCGGATGATATTTTTTACTCCGCTAAGGGACGACTTTATGCATATTATTTAATCTTACGGGATTTGGGTAAGGACTTTGAAAGTGTAAATAAAACAAAAGAACTGTCACCGTCTTGGTTATTGATGCTCGCGTCCCTGAAGCAAGCTGCCAGTATGGATCCTTTAGTGGTAGTGAATGGGAAACCAGACGGTTTCATTGGACCAAGTCATTTAGCGGCTCTGGGTTTCTACCTTCTACGTGCTCGGACTCAATTGCGCGAAATTATCAATATATTACAAAAATGATTTCAAAAGATTAAATACAATCGTATTTTTAATAGTTAGTAACTAAGATATTCTGCAGAGATGTGACTGCCCCAAAAATTAATGTTTGGATAATAAGGACAAAAACCGGTGAACGAGGATCTAAGATTTAAATTTCAAGCGCTTCACGAAATTGTCGATGCTGCGCGGGGTAAACTCAGTAGAAATATCTGGGATTATTTGCGAGGAGGTACGGAAACAGAGACTACATTGAAAAGAAACCGAATGGCCCTAGACTCAGTGGCTTTTCGACCTCGAGTACTCAGAGATATGCGGAACGTTGATGCCGGATCAAAAATCTTGGGTCACCCGATGCGATTGCCGGTTTGTCTTGCGCCGATAGGTTCGCTTGAGAGTTTTGATCCGCAGGGTGGTGTTGCGGCTATGAATGCAGCAAGTGAATTTGGATGTGCGTTGATGCTCAGCTCGGTCAGTACCATTCCAATGGAAGATGTGGCAAAAGCTGCACCAGGATTTAAAATTGCCATGCTTTATAAACGAGGTGATGAAGAATTTCTTGATTCATACGTCACTAGGGCAATCGATTCCGGTTACGATGCATTTTGTTTAACGGTTGATAGTGCCAACTACTCCCGAAGGGAACGAGATATTGCTAATCGCTTTGCTAAACCATGGCGGACTGGTTCAGGTGCAGATTGGCAAGCAGCATTGAGTTGGAAAGATGTAGAGCGCTATAAAACAAAATATAAATTGCCTATCATTTTGAAGGGCATAGCAACGGCGGAAGATGCTCTGATGGCAATCGAACATGGTGTCGATATGGTCTACGTCTCGAACCATGGGGGGCGCCAACTCGATCATGGATTAGGTTCGTTCGCAGTATTGCCAGAAATAGTAGATGCTGTGGCTGGAAGAAGTTTAGTTGCTGTCGACGGCGGGTTTTCCAGAGGTACTGACATTGTAAAGGGAATAGCGCTCGGAGCAGACCTTATAGGTATTGGCCGACTATTTTGTTATGGTTTGGCCGCTGGTGGAGCAGATGGAGTAGTACGCATGTTGGAGTTATTGGAGGAGGAAACTAAATTAGCACTTGGCCTCCTTGGTGCTACGGACTATTCAAAAATAGAAAAGAAACAACTGTGTCCCGCTGCGCCGGTTAGTTCCCCGGACGTGGCAAGTGCTTTTCCGTTATTAGAAACCGATGATTATAAATACTAAAAATAAATAATTTCTACAGGAGAATGTGATGAATGATGTCGTGATAGCCAGCGCCGCAAGAACAGCTATCGGAACTTTTGGAGGTGGTTTAAGTACGCTGACAGGAGCAGAACTAGGAGAAATTGCCATCCGGGAAGCGTTGCTCAGAGCAAATATTTCGGGCGATGATGTTGATGAGGTGGTCCTAGGCCAGGTTCTTACTGCCGCGACTGGAATGAACCCGGCGAGGCAAGCTGCTATCTCGGCTGGAATCCCTCAAGAACGCACGGCCTTAACGATAAATCAAGTTTGTGGATCCGGTCTTAGGGCAGTTGCACTTGGAGCTCAAGCGATAAGAGCAGCTGACTCAGAGGTGGTTGTAGCAGGTGGTCAGGAAAGTATGAGTCAGGCGCCACATGCTCAAAATTTGAGATTAGGTCAGAAAATGGGAGATTTAAAACTCATAGATACCATGATCAAGGATGGTTTATGGGATCATTTTAATGGTTATCATATGGGTAACACAGCTGAGAATGTTGCTAATAAGTGGCAAATTACGAGGGATGATCAGGATGCTTTTGCATTATCATCTCAACATAAGGCAGAGGCGGCCCAAAAGGCGGGTAAATTTGCTAATGAAATTACGCCAGTAACTATAAAGGGAAAGCGTGGAGATACAGTTATAGAAACTGATGAGTATCCCCGTCATGGCACAAGTATTGAGGCCCTTTCCAAGCTTAGGCCGGCGTTCAACAAAGATGGCACGGTAACCGCGGGTAACGCTTCGGGTATAAATGATGGTGCAGCCGCTGTGGTATTGATGACGAAATCGGAGGCAGATAAGCGCGGCATTCAACCGCTGGGCAGGATTGCATCTTTTGCTACAAAGGGTGTAGATCCAGCTATTATGGGCACGGGACCTATCCCAGCCAGTCGGGCTGCATTAGACAAGGCAGGTTGGTCAGCAAAAGACCTGGATTTGATAGAAGCCAACGAAGCTTTCGCTGCTCAGGCCTGTGCGGTGAATAAGGACATGGGTTGGGATATAGAAAAGGTAAATGTGAACGGGGGCGCAATCGCATTGGGACACCCTATTGGAGCTTCTGGTGCCCGCGTTTTGATCACGCTACTCTACGAGATGCAAAAGCGCGATGCTAAAAAAGGGTTAACCACACTTTGCATAGGTGGGGGCATGGGAGTAGCGATGTGTATTGCACGGGACTAAATTTGCATTCGGGGGCAATTTTCTCCAACCATACTCACACTGATTTATCAATTATCGAAACGAGTTAGGTGATAAAATGATCGCTAATCGAAAAATTTGCGTTTTAGGTCTTGGTTCTATGGGAATGGGTGTGGCGCTATCGCTTTTGGAAAGGCAATTCGAAGTAATTGGCTTTGATATAAACGATAATGCGATGAAAGATTTAGAAAACGCGGGCGGCGTTGCAAAGAGCTCTATCAGAGCGGCAGTAGAGGGTTGTTCTGCCGTTATCGTTTTAGTTGTAAATGACAAGCAGGTTGAAGAGGTACTTTTTGGGAGGGATGGAGCCGTAGCGGGTTTAGGTTCGGGTTCCGTGGTTGTTCAAAGTAGCACGGTCCCTGCAGCTTACGCAAAGACGTGTGGCGAACGCTTATTAAAGCAGGGGTTTAGAATGATTGATGCGCCGGTAAGCGGAGGTGCGGCTGGGGCAAGATCTGGAAATTTATCGATTATGGCATCAGGCCCAGATTCGGCTTTCGAGCAGGTTGCTGACATGATGGAAGCGATTTCCGGGAAAATTCATCGCCTGGGAACGGAACACGGAATTGGTTCAACTGTCAAAACGGTGAACCAACTACTGGCAGGGGTTCACATAGCCGCTGCGGCGGAAGCTATGGCCTTTGGAGTTCGCGCTGGTGCTGATGCAAGGGAGTTATACGATGTAATATCTGGGTCCGCTGGTTCTTCCTGGATGTGGCAAAATCGTGTTCCGCACATTCTTGATGAGGACTATACTCCATTGAGTGCTGTGGATATTTTCGTGAAGGACTTGGGGATTGTGCTCGGGACGGGCCATGAGCTTCGATTTCCGCTTCCATTGACAGCGGCAGCCCATCAACAGTTTTTAGCTGCAGCGTCTTCAGGTTTCGGGAGGGAAGACGATAGCGCTGTATTCAAGGTATTCCAAAAATTATCAGATATAAAAATCAAAGAGCATAAATAGGCAAATGGATAAACAAATTAGTACTAATTCTTTGATGGTAAAATATTACGACTTATGATTTCCTTCATTATTTCCGAGGAGCCCCCGGCAATGCGCGACATTCGAGCATCTGCCCACGCTCGGGCGATCGGGTATTCCCAACTGTAGCCATAGCCACCGTGCAATTGAAGACATTCATCGACGCCCTTATTCAAAGCCTCTGTCGTTTGTAATTTTGCTGCTGCTGCGTCTTCCGAGGTCAAGTTTCCTTTTAAATGAAGGTCAATGCATTGATCTGTAAATGCACGGGTGACCATTGCTAATGTCTTTACCTCTGCCAATTTAAATCGAGTATTTTGAAACTCGGATAAGCTTCGCCCAAACACTTTTCTTTCACTAGTATAGGAAATTGTCTCTTCTAGTGATGCTTCCAGTGCGGTTGCACACCGAATTGCTACTACCAAACGTTCTTGGGAAAGTTGCTGCATGAGTTGGGCAAATCCCCTACCCTCCTGACCTAAAAGGTTAGTTATAGGTACACGTACATCCTCAAAAAAAAGTTCGGATGTGTCTTGGGCTTTATAACCTATTTTTTCCAGGTTTTTTCCACGTTCGAACCCGTCTTGGTTCCCCTCAACCAGTATAAGACTGATCCCTTTAGCGCCTTGATCGGGGTCTGTTTTGCAAGCTAGGATATAAAGATCGGCTATTTGGCCATTCGAAATCCAGACTTTCTGTCCGTTTATTACAAAGTGATTCCCATCTCTGTCCGCCCTTGTCTTAATACCTTGCAGATCTGAACCAGCTACTGGTTCTGTCATCCCTATTGCCATAATCGTTTCTCCTGAAACTACTTTTGGCAACCATTCTTTCTTTTGGTCTTCTGATCCATAGGCTTGAAGATAAGGGACAATAATATCGGAATGGAGCGGAAATGCTGGGCCGGTTGCCCCCACTTTGGCCAATTCTTCATTTACGATAACACTATGTAAAAAATCTCCCCCAGGCCCACCATATTCCTCCGGGACGGTGCAACACAACAATCCTTGTTCGCCTGCGGCTCGCCATAGTTCTCTGCTTACTATGCCGTCCTTTTCCCACTGATCGTGGTGTGGAACAATTTCCGCCTCTATAAACCGTTTTGTGGCTTCACGAAAAATCTCATGCTCTTCCGAAAATAGTGTCCTTGGCAACATTTGAAGGTCTTTCTTATATAGTTTTGCGCCTTTTCTAAATTGATCATAGGCGTGTTGTTATTTTTTTTACGAATGAAGTATTGCTTTCATCATTAAGGTAATGTGAATGTTATAACAAGCCTTGGATGAGATAATACCAAAGGTAAACCATAAAGTTAACGGAGTAATTATTTATGACGGGTAATAAGCTTTTAGAGGGCAAAGTAGCCCTGATCACTGGTGCGGGTAGAGGGATTGGACGTGACTACGCATTGGCATTTGCAGCGGCTGGAGCCAAGGTTTTAGTGAACGACCTGGGGGGTACCACGCAAGGAGAGGGTGAAGACCGAATTCCTGCTATGGAAGTGGCTAAGGAGATAGAGGATCAGGGAGGCAGAGCCGTAGTAAATTTCAGCAGTGTTGCTGATTTTGGAGCGGCCCAAGATATGGTGAACCAGGCAGTGGAAGAATTAGGGGGTTTAGATATCGTTGTAAATAACGCTGGAATTCTTCGAGATGTCATATTTCATAAAATGACAGAAGACGATTGGGACTCAGTAATTTCAGTACACCTTAAAGGGAGTTTCAATGTNAGCCGTGCGGCTGCTACTGTTTTTAGGGNACAAGAGTCGGGTTCTTTCGTGCATATGACTTCTACATCGGGATTGATTGGTAACTTTGGCCAGGCAAATTATGCGGCTGCCAAGCTNGGAATTGCNGGCTTGTCAAAGTCNATAGCTTTAGACATGGGCAGGTTCAACGTAAGGTCTAATTGTATTTCTCCGTTTGCCTGGAGTCGAATGATAGGNACCATTCCAATTGGCGATGATGCNCAAAGGGCTCGNGTCGAGAAACTNAAGACGATGACCACCGCAAAGATTGCGCCTGTGGCGGTTGCANTATCAGTTCCTGATTCTAAAGTTACAGGNCAGATTTTTGGGGTTCGAAATAACGAAATATTCCTAATGGGGCAATCGAGACCGACGCGTTCGGTTCATCGGGGTGAAGGATGGACACCCGAGACAGTANTGGAGCATGCTATNCCNTCNATGGAGGCAGGTTTTTATCCCNTAGACCGNTCACAGGATGTTTTTAGTTGGGATCCCATTTAANAGGTTAAATACGNCTGANTATTGGATTGTACTTATGANGTTTGAATATGAAAAACTGAAAAACTGGAAATTTGAGGAAGTAACCCAAAATTATACCTCGAGGGATACTATTCTTTATGCCTTAGGTGTTGGNTTGGGNTCTGATCCAATGGATGAAACCCAGCTTCCNTATGTTTTTGAAGAAGCNGAGAATTTTTCCGCGCTACCGACAATGGNNGTTGTNCTNGGCAGCCCAGGGTTTTGGTCNAGAGATCCAGAAACAGGTATCGACTGGGTTAAAATACTACATGGGGAGCAAAAATTAGAATTGCACAATCCTCTNCCAACTTCGGCAACCATNAAAGCACAATCNAAAGTGACNGGNTTGGTGGATAAGGGAGCNGGAAANGGCGCACTAATTCTTACAGAGCGTATTCTNAAAGANGCTGACTCTGGCCTCAAATTGGCGACTTTAACGTCAACAACATTTGCTCGNGGNAACGGTGGGTACGGNGGGCCTAGNGATNAGGCGCCACTNCCCCACAAATTNCCTGAAAGGCAGCCNGATATGGTTACTGATCTCCCCACATTGGATCGGGCGGCTTTAATTTACCGNCTATCTGGGGATTATAATCCACTTCATGCAAGNCCNTCTGTTGCNAAAGCGGCTGGNTTTGCGAAGCCAATTTTACATGGGTTGTGCTCATTAGGAGTTGCGGGTCATGCCATCCTTAAATCGTGCTGTAATTATGAAGCAAATAGATTTAAATCACTTCAACTCAGNTTCTCATCCCCAGTTTACCCTGGAGAAACNATTAGAACAGAGATATGGAAAGATGGTAGTTCAATTTCCTTNAGATCTAAAGTAATCGAACGCGANACTGTTGTNTTGAATAACGGACTTGCNATAGTTGAANATGAATAAGNAGTATANTTAANCTCATTTANTATTAGGATGGATTTTCGTTATGGATAACGATCAAAGAGAGTTGCCAAAACCAACCCCAGAGACGCAGCATTTCTGGGATGGGACAAAACAGGGAAANCTTAGACTTCANAAATGTAAATCGACNGGTGAAGTTTATTTTCCGCCGNGACACTTTTGNCCTTCGAGCGGNGGTACAGATATTGAAATAATTGAAGCATCAGGGCGNGCAACATTACANAGNTATGTAATTAGTCATCTNCCGGCTCCTGGCTTCACNCCGCCNTATGCAATAGCGGTTGTGAANCTCGAAGANGGNCCAAAGATGATGTGTAATATAGTGGAATGTGCGCAGACGCCAGANGCNTTGGTATTAGATATGCCGCTTGAAGTNAGCTTTGAAAAAGTGAACGAAGAAATTACTCTTCCACAATTTAAACCAGCGGNGAAATAGTTCCATGAAACGTAATTCTGTAGCTATCGTTGGTGCCTCTGAGACNACTGAACTTGGNAAGGTTCCCACAATGTCTCANGTTCAACTACACGCTGATGCAGCTTTGAACGCAATANCNGATGCAGGTNTGAAGTTATCGGATATNGATGGCGTTGCAACCGGNGGGCATAANGCTGTTGAGATTGCNCATTATTTGGGAATTGTACCTAANTGGNTNGATGGTACATCTGTTGGAGGCTGCTCCTTTATGCTTCTAGTNAGACATGCAGCGGCTGCGATAAACGAGGGGTTGTGTGAGACGGTTTTAATCACTCATGGTGAGAGTGGCCGATCTAATCTTGGTAGGCATGGCTCCTCAATTTTCCCGTCGTTATTCCAGCAACAATTTGAACGGCCATTTGGTGTGACGCGNCCGCCTACAATGTTCACTATCCCNGTNCTCCGATACATGAAGGACTATGGACTAAGTGAGGAGACACTCGCGATGGTCTCTGTTATTCAGAGAGAATGGGCTAGCAAAAACCCNAGAGCCAGTTTCAAAGATCCNATTAATGTAGATGATGTTCTGAATTCTAAAATGATTTGNTATCCATTCAGATTACTGATGTGNTGTTTGGTTACTGATGGGGGTGGNGCGTTAATATTGACCAAGGCGGATCGAGCTAAAGATTTAAGGCAAAAACCAGTTTACATCCGNGGTACTGGTGAGAGTTGTGAAACTCCTATGATTAGTCAAATGGCAGATTTTACGTCGTCAGCGGCTTTTCGTGTTGCCGGATNAAATGCATTTGAGTCCGCGGGTATTACNCACTCCGANGTGGANCATTTAATGATTTATGATGCCTTTGCTCATCTTCCTATNTATGGGTTGGAAGACNTNGGGTTNGTAGAACGAGGGGAGGGTGGTGCATTCATCGCTGACGGTAATACGAGACCTGNTGGAAGCCTTCCACTAAACACAAACGGAGGAGGGNTAAGTTATATGCATTCTGGAATGTACGGTATGTATGCTCTTCAAGANGGAGTNCGNCAAATGAGAGGCGTTGCCCCNGCNCAAGTGGAGGGAGCAGAAATCTCTATGGTGCATGGNGTGGGTGGAATGTTTAGTGCAAGTGGNAANATCGTNTTAACNAACGTTAAATAATCNCTNAAACACTNGNNTTACAGTNGGAAGNTGGGCGTACGGAATTTAAGAGATNTCTTAAACCCGTACTTACCCTGACATATTNACGCCGATGATCTGCGGCGTCCAGTGGATTACATAAGCTTTAAATTAGTTGCAGCCTGTTTTCCGTTACGACCAACCTCAAGTTCAAAGGACACTTTNGCGCCTTCGTTTAGTGTGTCGATGTTTGATTGTTCAAGTGCTGTGATGTGAACAAATGCATCAGGCCCGCCTTCATCAGGTTGGATAAAGCCATAGCCTTTAGTTGGGTTGAACCATTTTACTGTACCGGTCGCCATTATAGTCTCCTTGGACGTGCGTATTTACTAGGGCGNTTCAACATGAAANNCCCAGGGGTCTTGTTAACAATGTCAGGGGAAAAATTGAGTGAGCTTAAACAACTGNTCATTCTGTATTCTCTAGACACTTTTGCAACAACCATCTGATATGTGCGTAGTTTTGCCTTAGGTCAAGACATTTTTACANTTTGTAATTTTAANCTTTATTGTTTTTTANGANATNTANNGATTTCNATTTTTNANTNGGANGTCGAAATANCCNGCTTCGATTTATGAAGCNNAATCTNANCNAGTGCTTATANCCGACNCTNNTATGTATGCGACTGCTTCTCAATAGCNGGANACAAATTNCTTTTTGTANNGTATTTCAAGAATGTTTTTTGAATNNATGNAGGTTAAATNNAATTTTTNAGCCANAGGAAATTTTANTNATTTNAAGATNCATAAAATTGAATGGNTTNAAAACTNTNANTTGGTAAGTCAGAGGCTTGTATNAAATCTCAAATTCNCTAAAAAACTCNCTAAAACNGNACAAAAACTGGNTAAATTNCNATTTTAAATNNAAAANCAAAGAGGATGGCGAACATCAGTNNAGNGAAAACTANNGNNCANTATTGGGCCNGATGTAATATCGGGTAAATTTTTGAAANTATTAANTGNTAGNTGTAATCGCTTGGCTGAAGATTAATTTTCCNTTATTCCGAGTNNGATTATGAAAGTTTGNCAAAAAACTTNAGTANGTATNAATAAAAAAAGTTNAANCTGNGNCTGATAANGGTTAATCAGAGNTTGCGCATGCAGTTTANAAGGCGTTAATTNGNANGGAAAANTTTTAGANGGTTAACTNTCTNGTGTTTTACGATTTCACATATGTGGTCANGCTNGNTNTTTNAAATTGAATTTTTAGGCAAAGGNAGTTCGTTNGATGATTATTGATACACATGCNCANATGTTACCTCAAAGTACNTTGGAGGCGTTNNGTATGGAGAGTGATAATTTTCCATCGATCAACCTTATAAAGTCCGAAGATAAATACCAACTTTCGTTTAATGAAAAAAACCCAACCCGCCCAATAATGCCAAAATTACGAATATTTTCGGAAAGAGAACAATTTCTTTCAAGTAATGGAATAGATCTCCAAATATCAGGTGGGTGGCTGGATAGTTTCGGTTATGAAATCGAGCCAGAGGAAGGTGCCGATTGGAGCCGATTTTTAAATGAAGGAATGTTAGCTGATTGCAAGGATCGTGATGGCTTGGTTCCTTTAGCTACTGTACCGATGCAATCGGGAAAACTTGCTGCAAAAGTTCTTCATGAAGCAATAAAGGCGGGTATGCCAGGTGCAATGATTGGCACCCAACCCCCTGGTAGTTATGGTAATTTAGATGACTCTGATCTTGACGAATTCTGGGAAACAGCCGCGGAACTGCAGGTCCCAACAATAATTCACCCGATGTTTGGTTCGGATGATGCGCGTTTACATGACATGCAAATGATGAATGCAGTTGGACGTGTTTGCGACGTATCCGTGGCCGTTAGCCGAATGCTTTTTAAAGGACATTTAACAAGATATGACGGCCTCAAAATAATTGCGTCCACGGGGGGGGGAGCTTTGCCTTATATGTTGGGCCGATTGGAGCGAAACTTTAAAGCATTTCCTGATCTTGTGGGGGACCCAGTTCAAGAATTCCACAAGTTGTATTTTGATAGCATAGTTTTTCAGCCCGATATTCTCCAATTTTTGTCTAAGAAAGTAGGAGTGGAAAAAATTATGTTGGGATCGGATTACCCATTTCCCATAGGTGATCAAGAGCCAAGGTCTGTTATTGACAAAGCTGGGTTTTCGGAGCGTGATAAGGAACTGATGCTTACCGGCAACGCGCGCGAACTATTTAGCTTATAGATATTATCTCTAGTCTTGTAAGTAGGTCGCCACGCTATTACTTTTTCAAAAGTGAACAGGACGGCTAGCTTCGACAATAAATCTATGTGCTGTATTTTCAAATCTAGCTGATTTTAATTGGATGCGTGTTTATCTTGGTTATGGAAACTACGCTGTTATGCCGCCATCGACAGGCATCGCTATACCATTAACAAAAGAAGCTTCATCAGATAATAAAAAAAGTGCAGCGTTAGCAACCTCATCGGGCTGTCCCGGTCTCCCCATTGGACCTGCACCGCCGCGTTTTTTTACCAACTCTTCCTTGTCCAACCCACTTGTAGACTGTTGATCGGGGCGTGCTACAAAAACGCGCAGCATAGGTGTATCAATTGGACCGGGACAAATCGCATTCGCACGGACATTATCTTTTGCAACCCTTTTTGCAAGGGCTTTTACAAAACCAACGACGCCAAATTTTGCCATTGAGTACACTGGACTGAAACCAGACCCCATAAGGCCAGAACTTGATGCTGTATAGAGTAAGGTTCCCCCTCCTCGAATACGAAATTCAGAAAGAGCTGCCTCTGTAGTAACTAAAATTGTTCTCAGATTCAAATCTAGTGTTAACTCAAAGTCTTTCATTTCGATGCCTTCAATCGATGCTGGACCAGGATAACCGACGTGGTTCCAAACAAAGTCCAAACCTTCAAATTGGTTTGCTGTCTCTGTCACGATGCGCTTAGATTCTTCGTCTTTTGTGAGATCGGCAACTATCCCAATTGCATCGCCTCCGGCGTCTTTTATTTCTTTAACAACGGCATCGACAGCCTCGGGATTGATATCAACAACACTGACAGATGCACCCTCTCTTGCGAATCTAATTGCTCCAGCTTTCCCCATTCCGGAACCAGCGGCTGTTACTAATCCTATCTTTCCTTGCATTCGCATTTTATTATCCCCTTTGCTTTTTAATACATAATACTTTAGCAAGTGTGAGGATGTGTAAAAGGGATAAATTAATCTAATAGGGGATTTTATCTTCTTGAATTGTACCCATAGTAGAACTCAAAGAATTCTATTATGGCATTAGTATAAAAATAATTTGATCAGAAAGAGAGTGTGGAAATGTCTATTGAGAAGCTTGGCGTGGTTGGAGCCGGTATGATGGGCTCAGAGATTGCTTTGGTATTCGCGATGGCAGGAAAATCTGTACTTCTAGCCGATACTTCAGAAGAAGGATTGAATGCTGCTGTAAAAAAATTATCCGAAGTCCTCGATTCTGGAATAGCCAGAGGGTTTTGGGCAGAGGAAGATAAACCATTGGCGTTATCAAGGATTACGACGACAACGAATCTTGAAGATTTCTCAGATAGAGAGATGGTAATTGAAGCTGTCTTTGAGGATGTGGCTATTAAAAGTGAAGTTTTCGCTAAACTGGATAAAATTTTGCCCAGTGCTTGTATTATAGCATCCAACACTTCCAGTATTTCTATAACCGTTTTATCAGCCAGCCTTTCGGACGACCGTCAAGCTGATTTTCTAGGGCTTCACTTTTTTTCTCCAGTTCATCGTATGACATTAGTAGAAGTAATAAGCGCTATGGATACAAGCCAAAGAGCAACTGAAGTAGCGACAGAGGCTTGTATTGACGCTGGTAAAGTTCCAATACAAGTCAAAGATGTTGTCGGATTTGCGGTAAATCGCATGTTATTCGCACTTTGGAATGAAGCGCTTCGTTTGGTTGAGGAGGGCGCCTGCACTCCTGAAGATATTGATATAGGATGTAAACTTGGGTTAGGGCATCCGGTTGGCCCATTTGAACTGATGGATTTAACTAGTAATACATTAAATTTGCAGGTTGGCGAAATTCTGCAAGAAGCTTATGGAGAGAGGTTTTTACCGCGGCCAATCTTGAAGCAAATAGTAGCTGCAGGTCGAGCCGGAAGAAAAACAGGCCGCGGCTGGTATCGATATGATGAGAAAGGGCGTCAAAAAAAGTAATAGTATTAAATCCGATTCAGAACCCCTATATATCGTGTGAAATACTAATTTACTATTTTGAGCGCAGCTTTATTCAATCTTTTGTCTAGCTCGACCCAAGATTGTTTCAATTTTATTAACTCATCGCCTTTTAATCTGTCTCCGGCTGGCAATCGCACACTCATCGGGTTGGTTTGGCGACCATGCTTTATGACTTCGTAATGCAAATGAGGCCCAGTGGACCGTCCTGTTGAACCAACGTAGCCTATTGTACTTCCTTGCTTAACTCGATGGCGCTTTCTTAGGCCTTTTCGAAAACGTGAAAGATGAGCATAAGCGGTTTTATAAACAGAATTGTGTCTTATCCGAATATACTTTCCAAAGGGTCCATTGCGGCCAATATATTCAATTACACCATCACCCGCAGCCATAATTGGCACCCCCTTTGGGGCGGCAAAATCAACCCCTTTATGCATTTTGGAATAACCGAGAATTGGGTGGCGACGTTTGCCGTATCTGGAGCTTAGTCTAGCGCCATCGATAGGCGTTCTCATTAACGTTTTTGTTACACTTTTTCCATTACGATCATAATAGTCTTTGAAACCACTTTTAGTTTTATAAGCTGCATACTCCAATTTTTTCCCGCTCAAATTCATTGAGGCCCATGTTACAGTGCCGTTATGGACAACTTTATTTTGCTCATTCCTATAAATGTTAAATAATAGACTAAAGCGATCTCCCCTCTGGATCTCCCTCTGAAAATCAACATCAAAACTAAAAATGCGAATTAATTCAATCAACATATTTGGCGGTAATTGCTGTTCTATTGCGGTTTGATAGAGACTGTGCGTTATAACCCCACTAAAAATTTTATCTTCAATTGCGAGCTTTATTTTTTTCTTTTCCACTTTGAACGACTTATTTCCTTGAAGCTCTGCGACTATTTCAAAATCGAAACTTGGGGTAAAAGATAACCTAATTAATTGTTTATCCGATATGGTTATGTGGATAATTTGCCCTACAGGAAGATTTCTTGGTTCATAAATTTTGCGAAGATGGGAGATCAACTGTGCGGCTTGTTCTTTACTCGCTCCAGCGTCAGTGAGAATTGCTATTAGTGTATCCCCTTGTGCAACTGACACTGTTAAAGAACGTATTCTTCTTGAAGGACGGTCTTTTTTGCCTTCCTCTGGTGGAGTTGTTTGTTCAGTTTTAAATTCTTTTTTTACTTTGGGGTTGTATTTTGGAGAAACTCCTATTTTTACTTGTTGCTCCTCGTTTGTTGGGCTCGTTTGTTTTGTTGCATAGAATGGAGCGTTTTTGAGCTGAAAATAAATAAAAGTTATAATTAGTAAAGTTATGACAACAGTACCTATTTTATTCAGAAAGCTCATAGGCACCCTTTTTATTTAAATTTAAATGTCATGCGTGTTATATCGCCGCGAATGCAATTTCACCAAGTGGTATTTGGGTTTTATTCGCAGCAGAAATGCGGCGTCTAAATTGTAAAACTCATCAATTTGATGCGCTAAAAGTGATTAATATACAATTTCCGATTAGCTTTTAAAAACCATTTAAATCACAATGTGCAGGGAAGTAATTTTTTTTGAAAATAACTTCAATAAAGGGTTTGACATGATAACACAGAGGGTCGTATAACCCGCGTCCGATCTATGTTGATTGGGCCCCGCGATCTTTTGCTGGGATTTATGTTCTTTGACATTGTGGAAATAATCGGAAGGGATGCGCAGGCGGCGTTGGTTTGTTTTGCGGTAAGCGTTTAATAAACAGTCTGTCTTGTGTATCTCTTAGCGTGCTTTAGATATTTTTCATTCTTTGAATGGAGAATTCTAAAACAAACTACGCTATGGCCATTACCTTAATTGGTGATGGTTGTGATGTGCGGGACGGGCTCCGTTGATCTCGGTTGGCATTTTGTTTTTTGGCTTTTGTCATTACACGGATTGCTGGCTTGGAATTCAACCTGAGAGTTTGATCCTGGCTCAGAACGAACGCTGGCGGCATGCCTAACACATGCAAGTCGAACGAGAAGCTATCTTCGGATAGTGGAAAGTGGCGCACGGGTGAGTAACGCGTGGGAACCTGCCCTGAGGTTCGGAATAACGATTGGAAACGATCGCTAATACCGGATGAGCCCTGAGGGGGAAAGATTTATCGCCTTGGGAGGGGCCCGCGTCCGATTAGCTTGTTGGTGTGGTAACGGCGCACCAAGGCTTCGATCGGTAGCTGGTCTGAGAGGATGATCAGCCACACTGGGACTGAGACACGGCCCAGACTCCTACGGGAGGCAGCAGTGGGGAATATTGGACAATGGGGGCAACCCTGATCCAGCAATGCCGCGTGTGTGAAGAAGG
>PAQA01000027.1 GCA_002709155.1 Rhodospirillaceae bacterium | reverse complement strand
GTATCAACGCACCCTGCTCCAATAAGCATGTCCGCCTGAAAACCAAGAGACGGAACACCAACTAAATGTAAGCCCTTAACTTTACGCCTTATCAGCGCCCGCACAGCTGCCAGAGAACAATACGCATAATCTGGAGGGAGCGCGACTTTTGCTCCATCTGGGATACGGCTAGCCAATTCATCAATAGTTAATTTATTTGCAAGCATTAACATTACCCAAAGTAATTAAGATTTTCATGCTAATCATAATAATAAAAATACAAAAAACCCAGTTTTTTATTATTGAAACCATCGTAAACTCATACATGAAAGTCCAGCATCCAACTTCCTGATCTGTTTACTCGATAGCGCTGTGACTTGAAAATTTGATTGTTTAAGAAGAGAGATAGACTGCTCACAATCATCGTTAATAAATACAGAGGAGTTTACTCTTATTGAATTCGCCGCTGCATATTCTGTTTCTGGGGTAATAATTTTTTTAAAATTTTGAAAAACTTTGGCGCCTGCTAAACGAGGCGTAACAAAAATTGTCTTTTCATCGAGCAACGAACAATCCGATTTTAGATGCAGTACGCCCGGCGGCGTCTCAGTAATAATACCGTTCAGGCCTAAATTAGATAGATGCTCAACAAGGTTTTCGGCACCTTCATGTGTTGTTCTCGAAGAAAGACCAATAAGAACTCCGTTTGGGGTCCACAATACGTCGCCACCATCTACATAGCCTTTATCGATTTCCAATACTTGCGGAAAGGTTGAATAAAGAAATGGCGCAATTAANTCCACNTCCCCTGACCTCTCNTCCATTATCGAACGCAAAAGNATAGACCCTTGCGAAAATACTAACGCTGGATCCTCTACAAAAANTGAATCAGGCCATTTCANTGAGGGAGGAAGACGGCACACNCTTACACCATTTTTTTCTAACGCNGCCACATAATCNTGATGNTCTTGAAAAAGTGTTTCAAAACAAGGCGAACCACTATCCTTCTCGCGCAATCCATTCACCACGGACTCCGCAGGTAGCCTTACTATGGCACGGTTGAACTTAAGTATGACGAAAGCCTGCCCTTAGAATTTCACCATGTCACCGCCTTTTAACCCCAACATTTCTCTTGCTTCTGTCGGAGTGGCTACCTCCAAAGANAAATCTTCTATGATACGCCGTATTTTGGCAACCTGTTCTTTGTTCGATTCAGCTAGCTTCCCTTTAGAGATATATAAACTGTCTTCCAATCCAACTCTTACATTACCACCCAGCATGGCTGCCATGGTCACNAAATTCATTTGATGCCTNCCAGCAGCCAACACAGACCATTGATANTGATCTCCAAATAATTTATCTGCGATCCGTTTGGCATGCATGAGATTTTCTTCATCAGCTCCTATACCGCCTAAAATACCAAAAATTGACTGTACAAATAACGGAGGTTTTACAAGCCCACGATCCAGAAAATGTGCCAANGTATAGAGATGTCCAATATCGTAACATTCGAATTCAAAACGNGTACCGTGACCTTCACCTAATTCCTTNAGAATGTACTCTATATCTTTNAAGGTGTTTCTNAATATAAAGTCTCTNGAATTCTCTAAATACTGTGGNTCCCANTCATGCTTAAAATCTTTCATTTTATCTAAAATTGGAAATAGACCAAAATTCATGGACCCCATATTTAACGAGGTCATTTCAGGGCTTGCTTTAAAGGCGGCGGCCAAACGCTCCTGAACGGTCATACCGTGGCCTCCACCNGTTGATATNTTAACAACCGCATCCGTTGATTGTTTAATTCTGGGTAAAAACTCCATAAAGACTTCGGGACTGGGTGTAGGACTNCCATCCTTNGGNTCCCTNGCATGCANATGTATTATNGAGGCTCCAGCCTCCCAAGCACCGATAGANTCATCGGCAATTTCATCTGGAGTAATTGGTAAATGAGGGCTCATNGTTGGTGTGTGAATTCCCCCAGTGACAGCACATGTTATTATAACTTTACCGGAACCAGCCATTTAATCCTCCATTCAACCNAATAAACCATTTATTATTTGGACGGTTTTTTATTTNAAACTNCGCGAACGCCTATNTAACTCNAAATTCAAGNCATTGTAAAAAGAGATTTANTNGTAATTTACAATCATTTTTTTGCCAGTGCAGTTTCNCTTATAGCACTAAGTGTGGTCACAGGGGTAATAGCATCTGGATCGATCTTTATTTCGATAAGAGTAGGCACATTTGCTTTGANCGCTTTTTCAAATGCNGGTTTGAATTCAGCCGTTTTATTGACTGTTTCACCAACAGCACCATACGCCNTAGCTANTGCTGCAAAATCCGGNTTTCGNAGTCCGGTATTTGCGATGCGTCCCGGGTATTCACGTTCTTGATGCATTCGAATTGTACCAAACATGCTATTATTTATCACAATAGCAATNATATTTGCTCCATATTGCATGGCTGTCGCCATTTCCTGACCGTGCATCATAAAACATCCATCACCNTTCATACTTATAACAGTTCTATCAGGACAAACNAACTTAGCTGCNACGGCAGATGGTAAACCATANCCCATCGATCCACTNGTCGGAGCCAATTGCGTCCTATATTTTCTATACTGANAAAACCGATGCATCCAAGTGGCGTAATTACCTGCGCCGTTACAAACGATTGCATCCTCTGGNAATATATCATTTAACCAGCACGCTATCTCNGCCATCTGCACATCGCCGGGAATAGCTTTTGGGATNAATGTCTCCAAATAAGCATCATTTNCCNGTTTGGTACTTGAAGCCCATTTNTCAGAACCAGTTATCTCCAATTGAGAAATGGCTTCAGCGAAACTTCGGGGACTTGCATTGATGGGGAGATCTGCCTGGTACACACTACCCAGCTCTTCGGCCCCAGAGTGAATATGAATTAATTGCTGTTTAGGCCTTGGTATATCCAGCAAAGAGTATCCNCTGGTAGTNACCTCCCCCAGTCTTGCTCCAATTACCACTANAAGATCGCTATTGANGATACGATCCTGAAGNGACGTCGATAAACCAATTCCAATATGACCAACATAATTTGGGTGNCGGTTATCAAAATAATCCTGACACCGGAAGGAACAACCAACNGGGAGATNATTTTTCNCTGCNAAATTNTGTATNTTTTGGCACGCGGCTTCATCCCAGCCACCTCCTCCAACAATCATTAAAGGCGNATCAGAATTACTNAGCATTNCCTCAANCTTCACAAGATCAGCTGGCGACGGATAAGCCTCTATCTTTTGATAACTATTGATAATCTTTGTATCTGCATACTCCGTCAGCATATCTTCTGGTAAGGCTAGGACTACGGGNCCAGGNCGGCCTGAAGTTGCTGTATGAAANGCGCGGCTTATGTACTCTGGTATGCGACTTGTATCTTCAATTTGAGCAACCCATTTNGTCAGTTCGCCGTACATTCTTCGNTAATCAATTTCCTGGAANGCCTCTCTGTCCATCATTTCTCGACCTACCTGACCAACTAACATGACTAATGGAGTAGAATCCTGCATCGCGATATGAATACCNGCGCTGGCATTTGTAGCTCCAGGCCCTCGTGTAACNAGGCAAACACCGGGTTTNCCAGTCAATTTACCGTAGGCCTCCGCCATCATGGCAGATCCNCCCTCTTGGCGGCACATTATGGTTTTAATACTATTTGCATCCTGCAATCCATCTAGCACAGCCAGATAACTCTCTCCAGGAACACCAAAAACCATGTCTACNCCGTGNGTNCTNAGAGAATCCACCAGAAGGTGGCCACCCATTTTTTGTCCATCTAAATCAATATTATTTGAGTGGTTCATCTATATATCCCTTGTATATTTGCGTTTTTGGTTTTTCCAAGTCTTCTTCATTAACATATGTAATTGAGGTTTTACCAATAAACTTACGAGGCAAAATCATTACACGAATAAAACTAGATACCGTTCCCCCCTGTGCTTGTGCAAAGACAGGNTCCACGCCATCTTCAAACCAAGCATCCCCAGCTTTATACTCATTTGAGTTCGCCTTTCCATCTATTCTTATTCCCCCCTCCAATAAAACTCTAATTCCAGGCCCAGCATGGGTATGGGTAAAAGCGCATCCAGAAGGCNNGAANGANACGGTATCACANCGAATTAANGAAGCTTNGGGCTCACTNGGNATTGAAATAAGTTCCCTAATTTNAATTTTNTNNGANNGAATACCNNNTGANNATCGAGTNTCATNATTTTTAAGNTCAACTAANTCCCAAAACCATANCAANGCNCCATTTTGNCCAGCNGTTAANTCAATCGGTGNACTNATNTATGNTGNTTCACTCTCATCTANAAANTCTTTTNCGTTTTGTTTNAGNTNACCTNCTNTNCANAAAATAACTNCATGNTTAAANGGNCTTAGNTATNCTGANCTCCCTCGNGAGGAGCNAGNCNNTCTNTATAAAAGTTAAGATAATAATCTNGGTTTTCCATNAANTAANTCCANGTNGANCATCNANNTANCNTGAGTTNAAATNANAGGTTCTNANNTNNNAATTANANCNACTTNNNNATTTAANTCTCTACAACCAGTTGCACTCTATCNGCNGAGAANCGNGCNANACCATACTCAATTGGTNGCTTNTCNNTNTCTANATTAATNGATTCTGTNACNAAAATGGGNNNNTTNCGNGNCTGNANTAANATTGANGCCTCTNTTTTGGTTGGAGATCTGGCAGTGATTTTGGTTGATTGGCGTTCATAATCGCTACAGCCAAACCTACTCAACATTTTGGAAATAGAACCTTCTTCGCTAAAAACTTCTATTAGATTAGGAAATCGTTGTTTTGGAAAATAATGGGATCCAATAGCTAAGGGACGATTATCTATTTCACGAATAGTTTCCATACAAAAAACATCTGCTTTTTCTTCAATTTTCAAAGATCTTGCGATGTCACGATGAGCAGATACAGTGGTAAGATTAAGGGTCTTAGCGCTCGGATTTTTATTTTGTTTACGAACAGCTTCAGTAAAGCGGGTTCTTCGACCTAACTGATAGTCAACAACATGATCAACCACAAAAGTGCCACGTCCCTGCTCCACTTTTAGAAACCCCTCTTCCACTAATTCCGAGATTGATCGCCGTACAGTATGACGGTTTACACTAAACTTTTGGGCAAGCGTAATCTCCGTGGGAAGTTTACAACCGGGACCCAAAATATCTTTGCTAATATCACTTTTGATTTGGTCCGCTATTTGCCTCCACAACGCCAGTCCAGCTACTCGTTCCATATCAAATCCTCAACTTGAAAAACATTATTTACTAAACAAACTTCAACATTTTTTTTCACTTTACTTCAACATCAATACTGATAGTGTAAATCGAAATTCATCTAAACGTCTAGACAAATTTGTAATTGGTTGGGAATTTAAATGGAACAAAGCCAAGAGCCTAAAAACACAACAACAAAGATAACCAGAAAGTCTTGGCTTTCCATACTTGCAAAATCTCCTTTTTGCCAA
Organism: Rhodospirillaceae bacterium; assembly: GCA_002709155.1. Lineage (GTDB taxonomy): Bacteria > Pseudomonadota > Alphaproteobacteria > Thalassobaculales > Thalassobaculaceae > UBA7326. The sequence continues at coordinate 19,920 of PAQA01000027.1, read as the reverse complement.
ATTCAAGCCTTGTGGGATGAACTAGGACTAAATCCAGAATGGGAGCTGATAAGGAAACCTGAAATTGGAATGGTTATGGTCCAAGGACGAACTGGTGGTAATGGAGATGCTTTTAATTTAGGCGAAATGACAGTAACCAGGGCGGCTGTTAGGTTAAAAACTGGATATGCCGGCCTTGGTTATGTTCAAGGAAGATCGAAGAAACAAGCAGAGCTTTGTGCAGTTATAGATGCGATCCTTCAAACACCAGATAAGTATTCTGATGTAGTTAATAACTTAATTATTCCGCTCAAAAACACTCTCGAAGACATCAAAATACAGAAAAGTAAAAAAGCTGCAAACACAAAAGTAGATTTTTTTACGATGGTCAGGGGACATTAATAGTGCCGATTAATGAACCGAAGATCAGTGACCTGCCGTTTGGGGCGTCGTTTGAACACCCATCTCATGACAGTCAGTATGTGTTCAGACAGACACTCAAATCGATGGCAGAACCAGGAAGCATCATAACAATTAATGCGAAAATAGCCTCTCCTCCGCCTCTTTCAATAGCCACCGCCGCTATTTGCCTCAGTTTACTAGATTTTGAAACTTATCTTTGGATAGAACCCTCTCTTGCGACCGATGACGTAAAACAATATCTAAAATTTCATACGGGGCTTAAATTTGCTGAGCAACCGGATCAAGCAAATTTTTGTATCCTTGGGACACAAATACCGGATTTGACCCTATTCAACACTGGCACCGACGATTATCCAGAAAATGGTGCAACGTTGATAATCCAAGCCGACGACATCACGAGCCATGCGCAACTTCAATTAGAGGGACCAGGAATAGAAACGTACAGACATCTCACTATAAGTTATATTAAAAAACGTTTTTGGTTAGATCGAGACAGCCTTCAATCGCTGTTTCCAAGAGGCTTAGATTTAATCTTCACCTGCCATAACACCATGGCCTCTATTCCTAGAACTACGAGAATTACCGTTTTAAAAAACTCGATGAATGGATGCTGATTATGTACGTGGCTGTTAAAGGTGGCGAAAGCGCAATTAGAAATTCCCAACAACTGCTCGCAGAAGAAAGAAGGGGAGATAAAAATGTCGCAGAATTGAATTTAGATCAAATTCAAAACCAAATGTCTCTCGCAGTCGATAGAGTGATGGCAGAAGGTTCATTATATGACAGAGAACTAGCCGCTTTAGCTATTAAACAATCTCGCGGTGACCTTGTTGAGGCAATTTTTCTTCTGCGGGCTTATAGAACAACGCTTCCGCGTTTCGGCACTACGATACCAATCGAAACGAGTCATATGTCCATACGGCGCCGGATCTCTGCAACTTTTAAGGACTTACCTGGGGGACAAGTATTAGGCCCAAGTTTTGATTATACTCACCGATTACTAGACTTTTCATTAATTGCTAATGGAAACGTTCCCGAAGCAATGAGTGCTAACGATGAGATAGACAAAACCATGCCCCGGGTCACGGACCTGCTCAATAATGAAGGACTAATTGAGCAAGAAACAGCAAACGATACGAGCGAACCTTTCGACATTACAAGAGAGTCTCTTAAATTCCCAGCAGATCGCCCGGCTCGTCTTCAAAACTTAGCGAGAGGGGATGAAGGTTTTTTGCTTGCTTTGGCATATTCTACGCAACGTGGCTGGGGCCGTAATCATCCCTTCGCTGGTGAAATACGCATGGGTGAATTAATTATTGAATTTATCCCTGACGAGCTTGATTTTGCTATTGAAATTGGTGAAGTAACTATCACAGAGTGCCAAATGATTAACCAATTCAAGGGCTCGTCTGAAATTCCAGCACAATTTACTCGGGGGTATGGCTTAAGTTTTGGACATAATGAACGCAAGACTATGGCTATGGGAATAGTTGATAGAGCACTTCGAACAAGAGAACTAGATGAAAAGCCGCAAGCACCTGCACAAGACGAGGAATTTGTATTAAGTCATTCCTGCAACGTCGAAGCATCAGGATTTGTTCAGCACCTTAAACTACCCCATTACGTAGACTTTCAATCCGAATTAGTGACCGTTAGAGCTTTAAGAGAAGCAATTGATATTGATAGACCAGGCAGCGCTGAATCCAATCCGGATACAGAAGCGGCGGAGTAATATCAATGAACGCATCTACTCAACACAAAAAATTGGTGAATTAATGACAAGCTCTGGAGTAATGGAAGGTTATAATTTCGCATATCTCGATGATCAAACAAAGCGTATGATTAGACGGGCGATCCTTAAAGCGATTGCTATCCCTGGATACCAGGTCCCATTTGGTAGTAGAGAGATGCCACTACCGTTTGGTTGGGGGACAGGAGGCATTCAGGTTACAGCCAGTATAATTGGAAAAGATGATATTCTGAAAGTTATTGACCAAGGTGCGGACGATACTACAAATGCAGTGAACATAAGGCACTTTTTTGGAAAAACTGCCGGCGTTGACACGACTGAAAAGACAACTGATGCAACCATAATACAAACTCGTCATAGAATTCCCGAAACCCCATTATCAAACGACCAAATTCTTGTTTATCAAGTCCCTATCCCAGAACCCCTTCGTTGGTTAGAACAACGCGAATCTGAAACAAGAAAAATGCATGCGTTAGCAGAGTATGGCGTTATGCATGTTGGGCTGTATGAAAACATTACCCATTTCGGGAGAGTAACCACCTCCTATAACTATCCGGTTCAAGTTAATGATCGCTACATTATGTCACCAAGTCCAATACCAAAATTTGATAACCCTAAAATGGATAACATGGCCGCTTTGCAGTTATTTGGAGCCGGGCGCGAAAAAAGAATTTATGCCGTACCTCCATTCACCAAAGTTAAAAGTCTCGATTTTGATGACCATCCCTTCACTATTGAGAGTTGGGAGGAATCATGCGCGCTCTGCGGATCATGCAAAAGTTTTTTGGACGAGATTATAACCGATGATGACGGATCACGTATGTTTGTTTGTTCCGATAGTGACTTTTGCAAAGAACAAACAGAAAAATTACCAAATGACCCTTCGGTCCAAAACGGAGACGGTCAGTGACTAAGCTTTTGCAAACACCACTTCTCAAAGTTGAAAATCTATCTCATTATTATGGGGAGCAGATAGGTTGTGCAAATATAAATTTCAAGATTTATAATGGAGAAATACTTGGAATCGTTGGAGAATCTGGTTCTGGAAAAACAACACTCCTAAAAATAATATCAGGACTATTGCGCCCAAGAGAAGGATCCATTGAGTTTGATAAAAAAATAGAAGGGCCTCGTGAGATATATAAAATGAGTGAGCCTGAGCGCCGTCTACTAATGCGAACAGACTGGGGTATTATTTATCAAAACCCAAAAGATGGGCTCCGCATGAACGTATCAGCCGGAGCAAATGTTGGTGAACGTTTGATGGCAATTGGAGATCGAAATTATTCTAATATTCGTTACGAGTCGAGTGATTGGCTTCGCAAGGTAGAGATGGATCTTAATAGAATGGATGATTTCCCTGAAACCTTTTCTGGTGGGATGCTTCAAAGACTTCAAATAGCCAGAAATTTGATCACGAGACCCCGCCTCGTTTTCATGGATGAGCCGACAAGTGGGTTGGATGTATCCGTCCAAGCTCGTCTCTTAGACTTAGTCCGCGGGCTGGTTAATCAGCTTGGCATAGCATGTATAATAGTAAGCCATGATCTCGGTGTAATGCGTCTTTTGTCGCACCGACTGATGGTGATGAAATCTGGAAAGGTTGTGGAGCAGGGTTTGACCGACCAAGTTTTAGACGATCCACAACACCCATATACACAATTACTAGTTTCTTCAATTCTTCCTGTTTGATCAAAATGAAAAATAAATCCATAGAAGTGCTATCTGTTAAAAATTTAAAAAAGAGTTTCATACTTCACAACCAGAATAGCATTGAGCTTCCTGTTTTTAGCAGTATTTCCTTCTCCTTAAGGAAAGGAGAATGCCTCGTCCTGGTCGGTCCATCCGGCGCCGGAAAATCAACGCTCCTACGATCTATTTACGGTAATTATCTTGCAACTTCGGGGGAAATAAGCGTTTACCATGATCAGTCCTGGATAAATTTAGTAGAGGCATCGCCTAATATAATCTTAGATATAAGGAAAAAAACTCTCGGTTATGTAAGCCAATTTTTACGGGTGATCCCCCGGATTTCAACGCTCGATCTAGTTACAGAACCGCTTCTTGGAAGGGGTGATACAAAGGCAAATTCAATAAATCAGGCTAAGGATATTCTTACGAAATTAGCTGTACCTGAAAATCTCTGGGACCTTCCACCAGCCACATTCTCGGGAGGCGAACAACAACGAGTCAATATTGCAATCACTTTAGTCCGGCAGTTTCCGATTCTATTATTAGACGAGCCAACAGCTTCTCTAGATGCAAAAAACAAGCAAGCGGTAATAGACTTAATCATCCACGAAAAGAAAAAAGGAACAGCAATAATAGGCATATTTCATGATGAAAATGTCAGAGATGCCCTAGGAACAACTTTCTTTGATATTGAAAAGGCAAAGAAAGCGGCGTGATGACTTCTTCAAATGAAATAACATTAACAAATACCAATATTGTACTTTCAGATCAGATTGTTTTGGTTCAATCAAAATTCGAGATGGATATATAAACGAAATAGACGAGGGCCCTACTCCAATAAAAAATGGAATTGATTTAGAAGGCGATTTTCTAATACCTGGCTTGATTGAATTACATACGGATAACTTAGAAAGGCATTGCGTGCCGAGGCCTAAGGTTTTTTGGCCTTTACGTTCAGCCGTCATTGCTCATGACGCCGAAATCGCAAGCGCAGGAATCACAACCGTTTTTGACGCGATAGCCGTTGGAGGTGGAATGCTGAATAAAAATCGTGATGCGGTATTAATGGATTCAGCCAATGCTGTTATCGACGCGGTCAAAGATAAGGCGCTACGGACAGAACATTACCTTCATATGAGATGCGAAGTCGCAAGTACCAATGTTATAGAACTATTCGATAATTTCTATAACGAACCGCTGGTGCAACTTGTCTCATTAATGGACCACACCCCCGGTGAACGTCAGTTCGTGGATGTAAAAAAACTTAAAGTTTATTATCAGGGAAAATATGGGCTAAACGATATTGAGTTCGACAAGATGGTAATTGAAAGAAAGGAATTGCAGGCAAAATACTCAAAAAAACATAGATTGGTGATTTCATCTATGTGTAAAAATATTGGCATGATTACAGCTACTCACGATGATGCTACGGAAGCACACATTGAGGAAGCTGTGGGCCTTGGAGCTACAATATCTGAATTCCCTACAACAGTTGTAGCTGCCTCTGCAGCAATGAAAGCTGGCATGTCAACAATTATGGGAGCGCCAAATGTTGTTCGAGGCAGGTCGCATTCCGGTAATGTATCAGCGACTGATTTAGCTCAAAAGCGACTTCTTAATGCACTATCCTCCGATTACGTACCGTCCAGTCTACTTTATGGAGCTTTTCTCCTCAGTGATGAGCAAGGGTTCTCTTTACCCGACGCAATAGCAACAGTAACCTCCAATCCAGCCAAGATGGCGAACTTTGACGACCGTGGAGAAATAAAAATAGGTTTAAGAGCTGACTTAATTCAAGTTAAACGTTGCACAGATGGAACACCAGTTGTCAGAAAGACGTTTAAATTAGGTAAGAGAGTTGCCTAGATTATGGAAGATTTAGAAACGGAATGTATAACGAGTATTAAAGAGATATTTTTTAATTTTGGTGAGAATTACTTTAATGAGAAAAATGTCACACAGCTCAGACATGCACTTCAATGTTCTTATTTAGCTGAGGAAGAAAACTCAACATCAGCATTAATAACAGCCTGCCTTTTGCATGATATTGGACATTTGATAAATAAAAATGCTTGTTCATCTATTGAACTAGGGATCGATGCAGAACACGAAGAGAAAGCAGTGGAATTTCTGGCACCCTGGTTTTGTGACCATGTTTTATTTCCTATTCGCTGGCATGTTCCTGCAAAACGTTATTTAACTGGCACTGACGTGGGTTATTTTTCTTTGCTGTCTAAGGCCTCAATCAGGAGCCTCGAGGTGCAAGAGGACCATTCTCCAGGCAAGAAATTATTGAATTTGAACAAATTCCATATTTTGCAGATGCGGTAAAATTGAGACGATGGGATGAACAGGCCAAATCACCGTCAAAAACAACTCCCCCCGCTAGAACACTTCATTCCGTATATTAAACAGTCAATAAGTAAATAAAGAATTTATTCAATAACCTTACGTAAAACATGTCGACGGTTGAACGTGTGAGGTCGAACCTCTGGCCCCCATCTTCCTTTTTCACCGGCTTCTGCCCATGCGTTACTAGACATAACTTCTGGTCCGGTCACTTCATAAATAGCGGTATACTTTGGCTCATCTTCCATTTCAATTGTCTTGATTTCACCGCCTAAACTTATTTTTACAGGCTCTTTAGTGAACCGAGATATTGCAACAACTCCTGGTACCTCTGAAAGATATGGAACATGCTCTGTATCATAAACTTCATTAAATAAATCTTCCTTCTCGGGAGACACATCCATACTGACGATGAAGAGGTACTTTTCCTTTAAGGGCATAGCTTTGATCCTTTGATGTTAAATTTTTATTTAATGATTACTTAAATCTTTAAGTATAGCAACGAATTCATTGATAGACTCTTGTATCGGCTTATCATTTATGAAATTTATTACGGTTGGATCTAAGATACGCAAAGCAACTCCTCGAGCTAATCGCGCATCTATATCGCGGATATCTTCGCGACCCCTTGATATAAGACGGTCCCGCAATAGTTCGGATGGGATTTCCACTTGTATTATTATAGTATCTTTATATTTCTTAACAATATCCTTTAAAGCACCTCTAGAACCATTCAAAATAATAAATTTTTCTTGCCTCATATATTCATCTATTCGAGTCACTCCATAATTTAAACCATTGGCAAACCACGATAAAGAATATACGTTTTTCAACTTTTTTTGTTTAAATTCGCTCTTGGATATTTCAATATGATTTTCAGAATCGCCTGTTTGTGGCCGTGTAATCTCTCTTTGAGCAAACACATATCGCTTCTCATCGTTCAGCAATAATTTTGCGCCATTTATGAGTGTATCCTTACCGCTTCCAGACGGTCCAATTATCACACAAAGTTTTCCTGAAATTAGATCAACTCCACCATTCTTAGTAGCTCAGAATAAAAATTTATTGTCTCGGTTTAATGACCATTAATATTCGGACTATGCAATATCTTAATGCATCATTATGGTGCCTAATATGGAAAGCAAAGTCGATTATATTTTTGGAGATAAACTTCCTGTTCCCTTGGAGCCTATAGAGGTTGCGGAAGGTATTTTATGGTTCAGGCTTCCCATGCCGATAGCACTGGATCACATAAATATCTATTTATTAGACGATGGAGATTCCTGGGTTCTGATAGATACCGGCTTAGGTGATACGAGGTCGATTGAAATTTGGACAAATATTTTGAGAAAATATCTGTCCAAACGACCTATTCAGAAAATTATTGTAACTCATTTTCACCCTGATCACGTCGGTTTGGCTGGTTGGTTAATTGAAAGAACAGATGCAGAGTTTTGGATGACTCAAATTGAATGGTTAAGCGCCCGGCAAGCGTATTTAACGATAGATAGCGCAGCTTCCGACACAATGTGTGCCTTTTACAAAAAGGCNAATTTAAAACNAGANTTAATAGAAATTTATAATGANATNGGCAACGANTACCGATCGATGGTAACCCCTATTCCACTCGNGTACGACCGTATTGAGCATTCAACTTCATTCAAAATCGGTGACNGGATATGGAAACCTGTATTTGGATCAGGTCATTCGCCAGATCATGTTTCATTTTATTGTGAAAAAGACAGAATAATGCTNGGCGGAGATATGCTCCTACCGCGGATTACGCCAATTATTGCGGTTTGGTGGCAAGAACCTAATGCAGATCCATTAGAGGGATATATAGAGTTTCTAAAGACTCTAGGGTCTATAGACTCTGACGCATTGATACTACCCGCGCACAACCGACCGTATAAAGAGTTGCAATCGCGTGTCGCCGATTTAATCTCTCATCATAATGAGCGACTTGAGATAACATATGAAGCCTGCAAAAACGAAAACAGCGCCGAGGCCATTATGCAGGAATTATTTACAAGAAAACTGGACCCTTTCCAAACACGCTTTGCTATTGGAGAAACAATCGCACACATAAATAATCTTATAAAAAAAGGAACTCTCAAGCGTCGTTTGGATGACGGCGGTGTTTATTTTTACAGCCAAAATTAAAATAAGGCCGGTAAACCCTTTATAAGAAACCACTGATAAGGTTTTCAGTGTACAACGCCTTCTCGTCCAGCCATGGATCGGCATTTACAAATCCCGAAATGGCGGAGAGAACCATTTTTTCATGTTCAAAACGTGCCTTTTCTGCCTCATCAGCAGTGACTTCCATAAATTTAACCGTATCGCCCGGCCGTAGTCGCCCCATCCTTGAGATATCCGCTGAGATCACCGTGGCCATTTTAGGATACCCACCAGTTGTCTGATGGTCCGCAAGTAAAACTATCGGCTGGCCAGTACCCGGAACTTGAATGGCGCCGGTAACAATGCCATCCGACACGATATTGTAGCCCCTTTCATGCTTTAAAACAGGCCCATCCAATCTCATGCCCATTCGATCCGCATCACGCGTGATCAAATAGGGACTAGTTAAAAAATCACGAATACTTTCTTGTTTAAAAAAATCTTTTTGAGGACCAAAAATTATTCTTAAGGGGCCATTTTCTTCCAATGCAGCTAAATTGGAAACCCGCAATTCACCGCGATCTTCGGCATTCCAGCTATTTAGCGGGATTTCATCACCCTGCTCTAACGCCTTACCTGAAAAACCACCAATACTACCACGCACATAGGTAGACAAACTCCCGTAAACTTCTGGAAGTTTAAAACCGCCTTCTATGGCCAGGTAGGCACTGCCACTATCCGAAATTGTACCTATCTTGAATTTTTGGCCCTTTTTTAGCACAAGACTTTGGTTAGCTGGCCGGCAACGTCCATTTTCTCCAATTAATTCTATCTCGGTAATTGTACCCGTCAGCGCTACTCTAATAGCATCACAAAGAACTTCTATTGTTGGCCCTATAAGCCTTATTTCCAAACATGCCATACCTGGCTTATTTCCGACTAAAGCGTTTCCAATTTTTAACGCTACCGGAGACACAGCTCCTGAAACTGGAACACCTAGGTGTTGAAATGAGGCACGCCCCAAATCCTGTATCGTTACATTAAAACCTGGCTCTAATATTCTAATACTCATAACTATTATTCTAATTCCAAATTATAGTTCCCAGCCTTTACATCCTTCTCGATCTCAGTGAATTCTGAACTTGGGATCGATTTAAATTTTATACGATCACCAGCGCATACAAGGATTGGCTCATCCCTATTGGCATCATAAAAATCGACAGGGGTACGACCAATTAAATGCCAGCCTCCTGGGCTGTTAATCGTATAAATAGTTGTCTGTCTTGCCGCTACCGAGATTGATCTTGGTGGTATATATACTCGGGGTTCAATTCGTCTAGGTAGATCAAAAACTTCGGGTAGAAGACCAATATACGGAAAACCAGGAAGAAATCCCATCATAAAGACCTCAAGCTCCAGTAAGGTGTGCTGCCTTACAATTTCGTCGATTGTGGTGTTTGTGGTTTTGGAGACCTCATCAATATCAGGAGCAAACTCCCCTTCATAACAGACGGGTATAAGCCATTTTTTATTATTTTCCTCCAGTTCTTCTAGGTTAGATAAAAGTGGTTGCACAACATCTATGAGTGCCTGCTTAGTTAGCGATAACGGATCATAATGGATCATCAAGGATCTCATTGTAGGAACGATATCAATAATCCCTGGTATATCTAGTTGCCGGACTGCATGCGCTAATTGCCGGACCGTTCTATTTATCGACACATCCACAACTTCGCCATACTGAATAACAAGGGCCGTATCCCCAGCACTTAAAAATACAGGGCTTGATGGAGAATTTTCTGGAGACATAAACCTATCTACCTCCAATTTTCTGGGGATGGATTATACAATTAAAGAATATTTAGTTATTATATTTTTACAACTCATCAGTCAAAGAACAAGATTATGAAAATTATAAATTTAAACTCTGACGTCGGCGAAGGATTTGGTGTCTATGATATTGGTAATGACGAAGACATGCTTGCAAGTGTTTCGTCTGCAAATATAGCATGCGGATTTCATGCTGGTGACCCAAATGTAATGAGTAGGGTTATTAAAACGGCCAAAAAACGCAATGTAAGCATCGGTGCTCATCCAGGTTTTAATGATATCTGGGGTTTTGGTAGACGAAGAATATATATGCCGATGGACGAGATTGAGGCCAGTGTCGCTTATCAAATTGGCGCTCTACAGGCTATGGCCGTAATTGAACACACAAAGGTCACGCACGTAAAGCCACATGGTGCTCTTAATAATATGTCTAGTGAGTCTAAAGATATTGCGCAAGCCATAACGCGAGGCATATCTGGTGTAGATAAAAATTTGATTCTAGTTGCAGTTGCAGGCTCTTACTTATTCAATTCTGGTATTGAAGTAGGGCTCAGAGTAGCTTCAGAAGCTTACGCAGATAGAAGCTATGAGGATGACGGCAATATGACAAACCGACAATTTGAGCACGCTATGATCCGCGACGAAGAAAAAGCTGTCAAACAGGTTAAAAGTATCGTTTTAGATGGCGTTATAATCGCTAATAGTGGAAAAAAAATTCCTGTTGCAGTAGACACGATCTGTATCCATGGAGATGAGCCAACCGGACCTGCCATAGCTTCAGCGGTAAAAGAGATGTTGGAAAAAGAAGGCGTAATAATAAAACCCCTACCCGAAATGCAACTACGACAGCAACAATAGTCTATTTATCACTGCTAAACTATACCAAGTCAAAGGATAATGGGTATGAGTAGAAAAGACGCAATAAACTGCGCTGCAACATATTTTGATAGTGGTGATTTTTTAAAGGATCTAGAACGTCGGGTAGCCATCAAAACCGAGAGCCAGATATTTGAAGAACGAAAAGGTGAAATGTCTGAATATATGGAAGAAATGCGTCTGACACTATCGCCTCTCGGTTTTAACACCAAAGTTTTCGAGAACCCCAATCCAAAGGCAGGACCTATTTTTTTTGCTGAACGAATAGAAGATGAAAAATTCAAAACAGTTTTAACATATGGTCATGGTGACGTAGTCAGAGGTCAGGAAGAAAAATGGCTAAAAAATTTAACCCCATGGTCTCTTTTTATCGATGGAGATAAAATATATGGTCGTGGCACAGCCGATAATAAAGGACAACACAGCATCAATATTGGTGCTTTATCCGCCATCTTAAAGACGCGAGGAAAATTAGGTTTCAATTCAAAAATCATAATTGAAACTGGCGAAGAATCCGGTTCGCCTGGACTGTCCGAATTCGCTCACAAAAATAAAGAAATATTAAAAGCAGATGTATTAATTTCATCGGATGGTCCGCGATTACAGCCAGAACGACCAACACTTTTTATGGGATCTCGAGGGAGTTTCGTTTTTGATATTGAAGTAAATTTGCGAGAAGGCGCGCATCACTCGGGGAACTGGGGCGGTTTAATCGGCAACCCAGCTTTGATTCTGGCTAATGCGCTAGCATGTATCTCAGATAAAAGAGGACAAATCCAAATTCCGGAATGGAGACCCAACACGCTTACTAATTCTATTCGGATGGCTTTAGCTGATTGTGAAGTAGATGGTGGTGATGATGGACCAATGGTTGACCCTGAATGGGGTGAGAAATCTCTGACGCCTGCCGAACGTGTTTTTGCCTGGAATAGTTTTGAAATCCTTGCCTTTACAGCGGGTGTTCCTGAGAAACCGGTGAACGCAATTCCCGGAAATGCAAAAGCAAGATGCCAATTACGCTTTGTTGTTGGAACAGATGTTGATGATGTCATACCCGCGTTGGAGCGACATCTTAAAAAAAATGGTTTTGCTCAAGTTTCAGTTAAAGCTGCAGACAGGGGTATATTGCACGCCACTCGATTAGATCCAGACAATCCATGGGTCCGTTGGGCAGTATCATCTATTCAGAAAACCACAGACAAAAAACCCGCAATACTTCCAAATTTAGGAGGTGGATTACCGAATGATGTATTCAGCGAAATCTTAGGCCTCCCGACACTCTGGGTTCCTCACAGCTATGCTTCCTGCTCACAGCACGCTCCCAATGAACATATATTAGCGCCTATAATGCGAGAGGGCCTTGAAATGATGGCGGGTTTGTTTTGGGATATCGGAGAACCTAATTTCAATGTAATATAATAACGGCAAGAGCTCTGCGAAGTTTTGGGTCCAGTAAAGCTTATATCATTCCTAGAAAAGGAGGAATTGATGCCAGATCAAAGGGGTTGGAAACTGAAGGTTGGGGCGGTAATTCCCTCGACAAACACAATTGTACAACCGGATTTTGACGATTTACGCACCCCCGGTATAACAAACCACATAGGTAGAATAACCCTACCAAACATGGCTATTAAAACTGACGAGGATTTCAATACAATGGTTCGTTTGAGCGAAACCGATATGGTTGCTGCCGTCGACAGAGTTAAAACGATGAACCCCGATGTTTTGATAGTTGGAATGTCCTCTTTAATCGTCTGGGATGGTTTTGATGCCTCGCTATCGCGCAAGGAAATGCTGGAAAATAGAACTGGTATACCAGTAACAGGAGGCTCGTTTGCGGTTGCAGAAGCGTTNAAAANCCTCGATGTAAAAAACATCGGTATTCTCTCTCCTTATATGCCTATAGCCGATGAACATATAACCAANTTTTTTGATGACNTAGGCTATAATGTAGTCCGTTTTATAGGCCTTAGATGTCCAAGCCCCGTTGCCATCGCAGATATCACGCACCAAACCCTATATGAGGCTTTAAACGAAATTGATGGAACAGACATAGAAGCTTTGGTTCAGTTTGGGACGAACCTTCATTTCATGAAGCAAGCTGCAATTGAGGAAAAAAAACGTGAAAAACCCGTCATCTCCATTAATGCCGCAAGCTACTGGCATGCGCTACGACTCTCTAAAATTAACGACCAGTACGAGGACTACGGACAACTTCTTAGCACATTCTAATTTTTACTAATTTAGATAAAGAGCGATGGAATCAGCAATACAGGCAGGTTTTTCTTCTCCCTCTATTTCTATGATAGTGCTGAACATAACTTTAACAGTTTTTTCGTTTGTCCGTTCTGCACTTCGCAGGCTTATACGACCTCGCACTCTTTTTCCCGCTTTGACTGGTGCCATAAACCTTACTTTGTCTAAACCGTAATTAATCCCTGTGGTTTTAGGCACATACTCGATTGTCGATGACAACAGCATTGGAACCAAAGATAACGTGAGATGTCCGTGTGCTATGGGAGCTCCATACGGAGACTCTTTTATAGAACGCTCGACATCAACATGAATCCATTGATGGTCTCCAGTCGCTTCTGCAAAGGTATTGATTTGCTCCTGATCGACTTCATGCCAATCACTTACTCCAAGCTCTTTGCCTGTTTCAGCCACTAAGGATTCGAAACTTTCAAATCGCCGTTTTTCATTCTGTGTATTCATAACGTTGGGTCCTCCGAAGTACGAACAATTAGTTTACCAAAATTTTTACCTTTAAGAAGCCCCATAAATGCTTCCGGAGCTTGCTCAATGCCATCCACAAAGTCCTCTTTATATTTCAGCTGCCCGCCATCAATCCAAGAACTAACGTCTTTTTCAAACTCGGGAAATCTGTTCCAGCGTTCAGTAATTATATAGCCTTGGATCTTGAGTCTATTCGTCAATATAGATCGTGTCAGTGAAGGTAACAGATTAGGTCCTGGAAACTCTCCAACATGACTATATCGCGATATAAGTCCGCATAACGGGATCCTCGCAAACGCATTTAGTAAAGGGAGGACCGCTTCAAAAACTTTTCCCCCAACATTTTCAAAATATACATCAATTCCATTTGGGCAAACGTCACTCAACTGCGTGGAAAGGTCTTCATTATAGTGACTAATACACTCATCGAAGCCCAACTCATCTCTTACATATTCACACTTCTCTTTGGAACCAGCAACACCGATTACCTTGCAACCTTTTATTTTCGCTATTTGGCCAACAACAGCCCCTACAGCCCCAGAAGCAGCTGATACCACAACCGTTTCGCCCTCTTTTGGTTCCCCAATATCTAAAAGTCCTACGTAGGCCGTCATCCCGGGCATACCCAATACACCGATGGATGTTGATATGGGGGCGATATCTTTATTTACTTTTCTAACCCCGGCGCCGTCAGAAATAATATAAGTCCGCCAGCCAAATCGTCCATTGACAATGTCACCTGCCTGGAAGCGAGCATTTTTACTTTCCATTACCTCTGCAACACAGCCTGCCTCCATCACGGAGCCTATAGCAACCGGTACCGCATAAGACTTTGCGTCATCCATCCTCCCTCGCATATACGGATCAAGCGATTGGTAAATGATACGACACAGCATCTCCCCTTCTTTAATTTCAGGTAAATCTACCTTAACAATTTTAAAATCACTGTGCTTCGGATCTCCAACTGGACGTGCTGCAAGCTCAATCTGAGTGCTGGTTACGGACATTAACTACTCCAAAAAATATTTTATAGTAAACTAGTAAGAATCTTTTCCTACTAAGTGTTCAATGAAATTATCTACTACCTTGCAAGTGTACGATACCATCTGGCACTATTAAACTTATAGCTGATAACTTAATTTAGAATTTAAACATTACTCATTATAAATGAAATTATATCAAATTACCGGGAAGAATCTCTATGCAATTGATAGATTTAAGTCGCACAATCGAGCATCGCACACCAGCGCATCCCTCGCATCCGCCAGTTATTATGACTGTTTGGAATGACCATAAAGAAGTCAAAAAAGCAGGAAATACAGAATTCACCTCTAAATCATTAACCTTATCTATAAGCGATCATTCGGCGACCCACGTGGATGCCCCCTGCCACTTTAATCCATCCCCTGAAGCGGCTTCAATCGATGAAGTACCGTTAGAAAATTTCTATACCGAAGCTGTGTGTCTTGATCTCTCAAATGTCCCCTTAAAACACGAAATAACTATAGACGAAATGGAAGCAGCCCTCGCTGACACAGGTGAAGAGATTTGCAAAGGTGATACTGTCCTAATTCATATGGGTGTGAATGAAAGGCTTTTTGGAAAAGCCGAGTACCTCCATGACTTCCCCGGTCTCCATGTTGATGCGGTTCATTGGCTGGCAGACAGAGAGATCATTATGTTTGGGGTCGAAGCAATCAGTCCCGCACCAGAAGGAGAAGCTAACTTCAAAGCACATATAGCTTGTGCGAAACGCGGAATTACCCACATGGAAGGCCTGATGAACCTGGATAAACTAATTGGAAAAGGGAGATTTAGATTTATTGGATTCCCACTCAAAATAAAAGGTGGAACGGGTAGTCCAATAAGAGCGGTCGCTGTTATAGACTAACCCTATAAGTATCGGTTACTTATTTTTGTCTTTCGTCTGGCTGTCTACTGGGTCTATTACAACAAATTAAATTACAAGGGCGGTTAGAAAACTTTCAATCACTTTTGACCTCTATATGAATGCTATTAAAATTGCTAGACATAATTATGTATTTTATGAATAAGTTACCCTAACCAACTATTTTAATTGCCTTTTATAAATTTCTTGCGCTTGATACTCGCTAATAAATTCATTTCGAACATCAGTTTGTACCTTCTCCAAATCCCTATTTTCTGCTTTTCCCAAACCGCCTCCACCGGGCATTTCAATTATCAAGCGGTCACCAGCTGGAACACTTTGACGGCCCTTCCCTTGCATTTCTTTCCCTGATTTCAAGTAAAGCCTACCAGTTTCTCCATTACCGCCACCATTTCGTCCTCTAGGAGGATGAATAACTCTATCGAACATGGAGTTTATTGCAAAGGGAGCGTCTTGTGCGTGAGAGATCTCCATAATCTGCCCGACACCACCTCTGTGCGTCCCAACACCACCACTGTCAGTCCTGTATTCTTTTTTCCAAAAAATAAGTGGCGCAATGGTTTCATTTATCTCTATTGGTGTATTTTTAACGCCCGATGGAAAGGCTGTTGCATCCAAACCGTCTTTTGAGGGCCTAGCACCAGTTCCTCCTGAGTGAAAAGTATTCATAGCAAAAGGTTGCGCATCTCCATAATCATACTCAGTGAGGCCATGCCCACCCAATAACACCGGGTTCCACAAGCAAGAGGTTCCTTCAGCTGGAACCCTATGAGGAATAACTTGGTTTAAGCAGCCTAGAATGACATCGGGTAGCATTTGTCCTATAACATGTCGCCCAGTTACAGCAGCGGGATGGGGAGCATTCAAAATACATCCAACAGGTGCGGTTATCCGCACGGGAGCGAGAGATCCTGCATTATTTGGAACACGAGAACCAATTACACACCTCACTCCAAAAGTAGCGTAGGCTTCTGTATAGGTAACGGGAACGTTAATTCCGTATGTTGAAGTGGGCGAAGTTCCATTAAAATTTAGATCAATTCCTGTCTCAGAAATTGTCATTTCACAGACAAGATCCAATTCACTTTCATAACCGTCAATTCGCATTGAATTTTTATAGACGCCAAAAGGAAGCTCTCTAACTTCTTTCAGCATGCCTTCCGCTGATGTGTCGATTATATATTCAGCTAATTCATTCAAACTTTCTAACTTAAACTCCTCCATCATCGACAATAGACGCCGCCCCCCAACTTCGTTGCAAGAAGCTAATGAATATAAATCGCCTTCCACTTCTACGGGGTTCCGAACATTGGCACGTATTATAGAAAATACGATCTCAGAGAAAACGCCTTTTTTAGCAAGTGGCATAATTGGGATATTTAAACCTTCTTCATAAACCTGCCTTCCATCGGCTCCAAAACCACGCCCCCCGACATCTACCACATGGGTAGTACAAGCAAAGATGCCAATAATTTTACCATCTTTGAATGTAGGTGTGACGACGGTAAAATCGTTTAAATGGCCAGTCCCTTTCCAAGGATCATTTGTGACATAAACATCTCCATCTTCCATCACATTTATTGGGTATATTTCTAGAAAGGATCCTACCGAAGCCGCCATTGCATTCACATGGCCCGGAGTCCCAGTAACGGCCTGCGCTAGCATTCTCCCCGAAGGATCAAAAACACCTGCTGATATGTCTCCAGCTTCCCTCGCTGCTGTTGAAAACGCCGTTCTTACTAATACTTGAGCTTGTTCCTCCACAACCGAAAGCAGCCTATTCCATTGAATTTGTTTATTAATTTGTTCTATAGCGTTTGAATGAGTCATTCGCTGGCTCCTTTAGATGACTGACGACTTAGGATCAAATGCCCATGATCGTTTACGCTGATAGAATATTCTTTAGACACTATCGTTGTGGTCTGACTTTCCACAACTATAGCTGGCCCCGGGACGTCAAATTCTATCGATAAATCACACCGATTATACACCTCTGCTTCTAAAAATTTTGAAGTTTCCGGATCAAATAACTGTCTTTTTCCGACAGCGGAACCATTTGATTTTTCAACCACATTGCCTTGTGAAAGTTCTGATTTAGGCTTCGGCGCCGTCACTGAAAGTGTCCAGCTCAATACCTCAGGTTGTTGTCCCGGCACAGAGCGACCGTAAAGTCGACTATATTCTGACTCAAAAGCCTGCCGCAATGTTTCAGCATCAGAATAAGTCAGTTGTCTGACTGGAACAGGAACTACAATCTCATGACCCTGTCCATGATATCTCATATATGCCAGGCGATGCTCTATTAACCCATCAGAACCAGCTCCTGATGAAACGATTTCTCTCGCCTCCGTAGACATTTCATCGAGTAACTCATTAACAATTTTAGAATCAAAATCTGATAAGCTTACGAACCGACTTCTGACTACTTCGTAGGAGATAGGCGCCCGAAGAAATCCAATGGCGGACCCCACCCCTGCACCGGCAGGGATAATCACCTGATCTATATTAAGTTTCTCTGCTAACCTTACCGCGTGGAGTGGCGCAGCTCCGCCAAAAGCAATCATAGAACGAGCACTTATATCTTTGCCCCATTCAATAGCATGGACACGCGCAGCATTTGCCATATTTTCATCCACAATCTCAGATACCCCAAATGCGGAAAATGTAGAGTCTAGAGCCATACCTTTCCCCACAGCAGTCTCTAATGCTTGGGTAGCCAATTCAGGTTGGAGGTCAACCGCACCACCAGCAAAGCCTTCTGGATCTATTCGCCCTAGTACAACATCCGCATCCGTGACAGTTGCATCCGAACCACCTTGTCCGTAGGAAGCGGGTCCCGGATTAGCACCAGCACTTTCGGGACCTACCGTAATGCGATTCATATTATCGATCTTTGCAATAGAACCTCCGCCTGCTCCTATTTCAACCATTTCGATAGCAGGAATTCTTACAGGTAAACCACTACCCTTTAAATTTCGATACACTCTGGCAACTTCAAAAGTTCGTGTCATTTGCGGAGAATGATTATCGATCAAACAGATCTTCGCTGTCGTCCCTCCCATGTCGAATGAGAGTACATCGTCGATACCACATTCTTTGGCTATTTCGGTCGCTAAAATAGCACCTCCAGCCGGGCCCGATTCGACTAAACGCACTGGGAATTTAATTGCGGTTTCGAGCGTTGTTAATCCTCCCCCAGACGTCATGAGTAAGAAAGGACAATTAAACCCAAGCTTGGCTAGCTGGCTATCTAATTCCCCCAGATATCTCGACATCATAGGTTGCACATAAGCATTTGCTGAGGCTGTAGATTGACGCTCATACTCTCTAATTTCGGGGCAAACCTCACTAGATAACGTTATTGATAACTCGGGGCGCGCTTTTGATAAAATTTCTGCAACACGCTCTTCATGCATAGGGTTTGCATATGAATGTATTAACCCAATAGCTATGGCTGCTATTTCAAATTTATCTATGTTGTCAATTAACGCAGTCACCGAGTCTTCAGCTAATGGTATTAGAGCCTGCCCATGAACATTCAATCGTTCTCGTACCCCCCATCGAAGATACCGTGGAACTAAAGGCGTTGGTCTATCAATATTTATATCGTATTGATCAAATCGATTCTCTTGCGCCATTTCAACCGAATCTCTTAGTCCTTCAGTCGTTATAAGGGCTATTTTTGCACCCTTACGCTCAATTAAAGCGTTCGTAGCTAGGGTTGTTCCATGAATTAAGATATCTATGTCCGATGGTGTTAACCCCGACTCATCAAGTGCTTTTGTGATTCCGCTTAAAACCCCAAGTTCTGGCGACGCAGGGGTAGTTAAAACTTTGGTCGTTACCTGCGTTCCACCATACTCTAGGGCGACATCAGTAAATGTCCCACCCACGTCCACGGCCATTCTAGCTTTTTTTTCAATCACTTAGTAATTTCTCCAATTTAGCAATGTACCAATTAGTGTACCTATTTATTTTTATTTTTCATCTGGTTAAAAAGCTGAAAGAGAACCTCTCTCTTCTCAACACATTTCTGCAACATCAAATGATTTTTAATTAAGGGAAAACCATCAGAGATAAATCGAGGAAGTAGTTTACAACCGACTTCTTAACAACGTCAAACCCCTCAATAAGCAAATAGCACGGTCTTCTAATCACCGCTTACGGTTGCGTGCTGATCGCGGCTAAAGCGACGATGCGCCTGATACGTCAGCTCCATGTATAATCCATACCCTGAGGTTTTGGGCTTTGAGAG
>PAQA01000026.1 GCA_002709155.1 Rhodospirillaceae bacterium | reverse complement strand
TTGCTCTGTGGTTGCTGACTCATATAATCCATCAATAATTTCGACAAGTTCTACCGACTGCTCCAATGGAATAATAGCCTGGTCGGTGCCCTTAATCAAAGAAGTGAAGTGGTTCAACTCAGCTACGCTCGCTAAGGACGAGTTTTCAACCTCTAATTTTTTTCTCCTAACGTCATTTCCATAAGGTTGGGTGATAATGGTGTCTGGCCAAGTGATTCCCCCTTTAGTACCAAGTATTTCGCAGGAGAAGATATCTTTGGCGCAATTTGAAAAATAAGATGTTCGAATTGTTATTGATTTATTATTTTTGAACCGAATTACCGCAGTTGCAAAGTCCTCAACATTATAGACATTCCACTCAGCCCCATTGTTGGTGGTTCCTGTTTTTGGTGCTGTGCCATCATGCTTAACAGCAAAGGCAGATGAGGGGGAGGGGCAGCCCATTAACCACCAAGCGATATCAATAGCGTGAGACCCTTGGTCAATAAGTGGTCCTCCTCCGGATAAACGTCTATCCGTGAACGAATTGTCTATTTGAACTGGTATGCCTCTACTCGCCATCGCTTCAACGTTCACATGATAAATTTCGCCTAGTTCTCCAGCATCGATTTTTGATTTTAGTAATATACTTTCCGGCCTGAATCTCTGATGTTGAGCACACATAACAATTAGGCCATGTTTTTCAGCTTCAGAAGCTATTTTTCGTGCATTTTTTTTATCAGTAGTAAAAGGCTTTTCTATAATGCAATGAAGCCCGGATTCTAGCGACCTAATCGCATGGTCAGCATGAAATACATGAGGTGAGCATATATCGACAGCGTCGAGTTTAATGGAGCTCAACATATTTTCAATAGTGCTAAAAATATTATATACTCCATACTCTTGGCCAAGCGTTTTAGCTGCATCTATTCTTGGATCAACGAGCGCTACTACCTCCGCTCCAACTACTTGTGCCCATGCAGGAAGGTGGAAAGTCTCAGATATTTTGCCTGCGCCAATCAATCCTATTTTTAACATTTCCCGGAAACCTGAAGTTGTTGATCCTCAAAATCAATGAGACCTTCTAACACCTTGGCAATTACAGGAGCAATTGTTTCAGCATAGACTTTTGCTCCAAACTTATTAACGTGAATTCGGTCATCTAGGCATAGCTCATTGGGTTTATAATCTTCCATTGCTTTGCGAACGTCTGCTAGATGACAGGCCGAGGTAGATGCGACCTCTCTAATAATTTCATCATAGAATTGAGTGTTTTCATCGGGTGTTAAGCCGTTTATATCGTATCTGTCCAAAGCCACAGGGTGGTTAGTTATAAAGATCAACCTACGAATATTGAATAATCTACACTTATCTACTAGCTCTAAAAGGTTAAACCGAAACGCATCTTGTGAGACTAAAGGAGCCCCTCTATTACTCATTAGATATGTCGAATCATTCGTGCCGTATTGGACTGTGAGGATATTTGGCTCGGCGAACAAAATATCTCGTTGTAACCTCTCTAAAGCCCCACGAGTATTTTCTTGGGTGGCAATACTTGTCTCAAATTTTAAATCTACTCTACTCCCAAACTGTTTGTTTAACGTATGACGGACGATGGTTGGCCATTTATCTGATTGCGGTAAGCCATTACAATTCGTAAAGGAATCTCCCAAAAAGATTGTCTTATACATTCTTTCAACTCACTTGCTAATTGACCCGCTTAACGGATCTTCGCGGAATCTCGTCTAAAACGATGTTGACTAAATCTTTGTCCACGAACTTTTGCACGTATTCTCGGACTTCAAAAAAACTTAAATCATGTTTTTCCGATATATCTAAAATATTCATATTTCCATCAAAATACCGAACTATTGAGTCTTGAAGTAGTCCCCACTTATTACTGAATGAGCTATCACCTACTATTGATTTGCTCGGATCAAATCTCTCCATGTAAATATCATATTTAGGGTTTGATAATGCAATTAATCCATCAAATTTCCGCTGCATAACAACATTGTTTTCTAAAAGTTTAACAACATCTTTAAACAGTTTCAAAAATTCCTCCAGAAGGTGCGGCTGAATTAGATCAAAATTATCGTAATTTGTATGATACCCCCAAAATGGCTGCGAATGTGTTGCGAATCGGTTTACCTGAACAAATGGGATCTCATATCCTGGAGCTTCCCAAACTGTTTCATCATTTCCGACACTTTCACGAAAACCTAAAAACCTATGATTCGGGGTGGTATGTGCAGCTACATGTCTGAATGCTCTATCTATTAATTCGTTACCCTCAAAACTACTGGCTATTACAATATCCCCCTCCGTCCCCATCATTTCACCAAATACGCCCGCAAGATACAAATTCATCTCTTCTGGCGTATGGTCTCTAAGATAAAAAATCGTTCCAAGGTGTTCTGGGCATAGAACCAACCGATAGCTATAATAATTATCTCTTGCAGCTAACCACTGGAAAAAACGGATCATCACTGCTGTTCCTGCAAATCCATCATTAGCCATGTGTGGGTGGCACGTATTAGATTGAAACACTACAGTACTATCAGATTTCCCTTTGATATGATGGTGTCCAACCAACATTTCCCCAGGTTCAAAAATAGTTTTTAGGCTCACCTTGTATTTACCGGGCTTAAGTGATTCAACTATTCGATGCGGAGGACATAGTCCCCAGTTCTTTTCCCATGGCCTGTAAAGCCAATTACAATGAAACACATGGGCATCCGGTAATGATGGTATTGAAAAGATATGTTTCTTTAAGGTGTCTAAATCTACCTCACCTTCAAAGCTCTCCGAATATTGGGCTACACCCAAGGCATTTATTGCACCATCGTAAATTAGGTCGCCATCAAAAAAGACTTTGGCTTCTTCCACGGTCCATTTATCCGGGATTATCCAACCATTATGTTCTTTTCCTGAGTTATATCTAAATATGTCCAAAGGTATCTCTTGGCTTATTCTGCGGAATAATATTTCATTTTCGTCACATACTATACCGGACTTAATCTCACACAGTTCTCTCGTAAGAGCCATTAATCGATCCAAATTATAGCTCCTTTCTTGTCTTGCTATTTTTTCTATTTATGATTTGGTCCGAAGACCCTTTGTCGATTCAGATAAGTCAGAATATTTTATGGCTCTTGTCCGACGTTCTTTTTCATCTAATGGCGGTATTGTACAATACCCAATTAAAGCTTTTTGTTTGTCGGTTAGCTGTACATAAATATTCTCTGGTAACGCTCTCGGCATATCAAATGATTGTTTAATCCACCACCTTTGAAATGTTGCAATAATACACCAACGTGTATTGTCAGTGTTATTCTTTTTACTACCATGCCATAGTCGCGCATCCCAAATTAATATATCACCGGCCCTACCTGGGATCGGCATCGGGTTTTGATAACTTCGGTCACTATATTCACCTAAAAGGTGTGATCCTGGAACTACATGTGTACATCCATTTTCGGAATTGGTGTCTTCTAAAACGAAACTCATTTGAACCATAGTCGTGTCATGACCGGGCTGTGGCATTCCCGCATCAATATGAAGTTCTAGCTCTTCAAGAGATGACCGAGCAACGAACTGTCCCAATATATAATTTGGATCAGTTGCTGGGAAAGGCCGAAAATGTGGGTCGTTTAATAGCCGCATCATAAGTGCTCTTGCGATAGGTAGATCCAATAAATCAATGAATTCTTTATCCTTATTTTGTAGATTTAAAATCCAATCAGCTTCCCATTCACCAGGTACTTGAGAAAGGATACCTTTTTTTTGATGATTGAATTGTTGTCGAACCATAAGTAATAGCTGGTTTATGAGTTGGTTGCTCAAAGCTTCTTCTACAATTGTATAGCCATTTGAACGAATACGTTTTAAGTGTTGCTGTTCTTCGTTGGCATCTATTTGCCTACATTTATCGATTAGTTTAGATACATGCACTTTTTCAAGCTTTCGAAAATTTTTCCATTTGATTACTTTACATTATCTGCCCGACACGCATTCCGCTTGCTGTTGCTCCGTCGATTGCTCCAACGAGCTTATTTTCAAACCAGAATTTTTTTATATCAATAGTTCCATCCTTACACGCTATACTGACGCATTTTTTATCTATTTGGAGTATTTCACCGGGCACGGTGTTGGAAGGTAAAGTGTTTTCTGCAACTTTTATTCGAACTGGTTCGATGGCTGATAAAGGAGCATCGATAAAACTATGGCCCAAGGGAGAAATAGCGGGCCGATAATTTAACGCTTGAATAAACCGATGAACATTTGAAACGTTTTGGTTGAAGTTAATCTGTCTATCAACTTTTTTGCTCTTGAGGAAAAAATTCCGACTTGAGGACTTTTGGGGTTTCGAAAAAACAAAACCTTCTTTGGCAATTTTGGGTAATAATTGCGCAATGAGTTGAGAACCTAGTCGAATCAATCTAATAAATAACGTTAGCCCAGTATCTGCCATTAATATTTCGGTTTTTGAGACGTGAAGAATCGGGCCAGCATCTATCTTGTCTTCAATCACATGAATAGTTACACCGGACCAGCGTTCATTATCTAGCATTGCCCATTGGTGAACATTTGATCCAGCGTATCGTGGTAAAAGCCCAGGATGAAAATTAATACCTCCGATCGTTAAGCACGAGAGAAGGGCATTGGATAAAATAATACTGGAATTGAAGTTAATCAGTAAATCAATCTTTAATGACTTTAATTTATCTATAATAGATGTTTCATTTATTTTGCTTATTTTTATGGTTAGTAATTCATTATTGAGCAATTGTTCTTGGTCGCGATCGGGGACCGCTAATGCCACCAACGCGCCTACTTTTTTAATCTCTTCAAGGATAACTTTGCCTGATATAGCGTCTCCAACAAATAAAACTCGCATATTTAACCAATGCTCTCCTCAACAAATTTATATAATGCCTTCTTATCTGTTTTGCTGCTTGAATTCAACGGCCATTCGTTTATCTCGATGACCCTTTGAGGTATCATATACCAAGGGAGAAATTGGCGACATAAATTCTTAAGTTCAGCTGGACTGAATTTTGATTTTCCAACGAAAGCGACTATGGCCGGTGACCGCAGAATTTTTTGAGGGGTTACAATAACCGCGACAGTTGGGATTTTCGTCACCTTTCTCAATACTGTTTCAATCTCCGATATTTCTACCCGATGTCCCATTATTTTGACCTGATCGTCAAGACGGCCCAAAAAGAGAAATCCGTATTCACTATCGAACACTACTCTGTCTCCGGTCTTATACCATTTAATATTGTTCGTTTTTTCCCTATTTGACCCAGATATAAATTTAGATTTAGTAGATTGTTCATCTCTCCAATATCCTTCCGTTACTTGATCCCCAGCAACAACTAATTCACCCTTAGAACCATGCTCGACTGGAATAAATTCATCTACCGAATTACATAGACCAGCAATTTGGCCCGACAATGGAAAACCGATAGGCACAGTCGTATCAAAATTATTCAATAACTTCTTTGTGATTTTAGTCTGCGTTATTGCTATAGTTGCTTCAGTAGGGCCGTACAAGTTGTGCAGTCTACTGTTGGGAGCGGCAGCCATCCAATTTCCTGCTAATTCCGAGCTTAATGGTTCTCCACAAAAAAGACTAAGCCTGAGTGTTGAGAAGGAATTAGCCCTTAATAGCTTAGCGCTTTGCATAAGTGCAATTGTTGAGGGTGTTGAAAACCAAAATGTAAGAGAATGACTCTTTATGAAACGACCTGGCGCATGCCTCTCTTTATCGGGGATACAAAATAGCGATGCTCCTGTAGACCACGCAACAAACATGTCATGTAATGACAGGTCGAAGGTCTGGTCGAATATTTGACTAAATCTATCGGTTTCATTTGGTTTGTATATCTTCTGGATAGATTTTACATAGCTTATAATGTTGGAGTGCTTAATTCTAATTCCCTTTGGTTCACCGGTAGAGCCGGAGGTAAATAAAAGGCAGGCGGCTCGATTGTCACTGCTCTCCGGTTCTCGTCCCGCAGTAGTATTTATAGAAACAAGCCTATGCCAGTGCGGTATCGCAAAATTTTTATCAATATTCTCACTACCTATCCAAAGAATAAAAACAGATTTACTTATCTTTGGCAGCAATTTTTCCACGATACTTGCATTGGCCTCGTCCAAAACCAGCACCGAACATTCTGCTCGTTCCAGAATACTTATCTGACGTTTTAAAGGATATTTATAGTGGATAGGAACATAAGGGATGCCAGCAGCTAATGATGCAATTATAGAAACAAAAGATGTTATTGAACGATTAGCTATGATGCCAATCGAATCAATTTTCCGATATTGCACAATTTCATCCAAGCAATTCGCGATGGGCGCTGCGGCGGTCCATAATTCTCCATAACTCAAAGCGAGATCGTCTACCCACAGCGCTAGACTCTCAGGTTTTTTTTTCACTGTTTTTAGGAATGGGGTCAGAATATTTCCGGAATGAGTGTCATTATTTTGGCAGAAGTCAGAGTTAAAATCGCCAATGAAAAATCTGTTATGTTTCATAATAAATCAAAGTTTATAGAAAAGAGATAGTATTAAAAAGGAAGATTTAATTTTTCGCATAACCCTTCGGCGGAACTACATTCTATTATAGAATCCTCATCAATTACCAAAGAATGAACTTCCTCGAGATATAACATTAACTCAAGATGTGCCAGCGAGTCCCACTGTTCGACGCCATTAATACAGAGGTCTATAGAGACTTCGTCCTTAGAAATCTTTAAAACATCATGTAGTATCGAACTGACAGTAACCATCAAGATTTTCTCAAAACGATTGTTTTCATTATTTCTTCCATGGCTGACTATTAGGTGTTTGATCAAGAAAAAAAAATGGATCTTTTTTTAATTGTTCGATTCCAAGATCAAAAACATCCCTAGCGGAGACAGCCCAAACTGAACCAAGTCCAAGAGGCGCCTTTTTTGCCAAGCCTCTCCTTAACAACAAGTTCTGCATTTTCGAAAAGTTATAGTCTATACCTGCATTTAGATAGCGAACAAAGGCAAAAAATGGCTCTTTAGATATTTTTCCGCAACGAAGCACTTGATTATCCCACTCTTTTGTATAGCCGTAAGGTACCCCATACATCTGTTCAACATGATGGATAAACGTCATAGATAATAAATCTACACCGATACATAATATTTTGGCGTCTGTTTCATATAGTTTTCGAAATGGAGAACCATACCCAAACCCTGTTTTGCAAATTTCTGATCCACAAATAAGCGCGGCCTTCGCTCCATAAGCTGCAACCGAAAATAATGGGTGCATTGATCTAACCGAATGATCTTTGGTTCGAATAAACTCCGATAACACCCCTTGCTCAGAAGGGGATTCTTCATAACAGAAAGCGACGCCATCACGGGCAAATGATTCAGTGCAACTGAGAACGACAACGGTGCCTTCTGGTCCGATCTGATTCATTATAGATTTAAAATAAAATTCTAAGATATCGACTCGGGATTTTGCGTTGTCGACCCAGCCTATTCTAGTCAGGTCTGAATGGACCATTATCGTTTGACCATTGGTTATGCCAACTTCATCTAATGCAGTTTTAATCTCTGTTTTAGTTATTGCGCGCATGATTCTAATCTACCGGCTGGTGAAATTTTTTGTATTATAAAGATTATTCGTTAACTAATGATAGTTTTAGCAATATCCCTCTTTAATTCACCTCGCCTACTGATTTTTTCTTTAGTTAAACGAAATAATTCTGGCCATCTCATACAATAACCGTTTTTCAATGATCGTTTCCTATCGGGTGCCATAACACAAGAATATATCATACAGGGCTGATTATAGACACTGTCACAATATAAATAGTTAACATCTACAATGTGGTCTTTAGGCAGGTTTTCTATTAGTCAAAAAGAATTGAACTGTTCCTGATCTTTTCCATGTGGATGATTGTGATCCAATGAATTGAACTTTTAATATATATTGTTAAGATAATAGAATAACATTTATTGGCGTTTTACTTTTTATGAGGTGTAAGTGAGTATAATTGTGACTCCACTCTCAGAAGCTATCGGCGCAGAAATAGTGGGAGTTGATTTGTCCTTTCCTGTTTCTGACAATGATCTTCAAATAATAAATTCAGCTATTGAAAAATACTTGGTGATTGTGGTGAGAGCTCAAAGATTTAGCCCGAAGGGTCTTTTGTCGGCGGTTCGGTTATTTGGGGAAACGATGGAGCAACATCTTACGGAGACGTTAATGGATAAATATCCAGAGATTGCTCTACTTGACAGTCGTGAAATGCCGCCTGACAAAGAGGGAAAGATTATACCCTTTGGAGGACGCGATTGGCACACTGATCATACCAATCACGAAATTCCACCAAAATTCACAGCACTTTATGCACTTAAATTACCAGACACGGGCGGTGATACTAGTTTTGCCAACATGCATCTAGCATATGACTCGCTGGATGAGAACGAACAGAAAATACTGAACAAACTTCAAACGGTTAATAAAATTGAAGATTTCGCTTATATCGACGAAAAAGCCCGTGAGAAATTTGGAAAACTACCTGTTCATCCTTTGATAAGAACGCATCCAGCTACGCACAAAAAAGCGATATATATACATCCCGGAAAATTAGAGAATTTGGTAGGCATGAAAGCTCGGGATAGTCATATTCTCATTCGCAATCTGCTTGATAAAGTTATAACGCCTCATATCAGCTACCGACATAAATGGCAGAAAGGTGATTTTCTACTTACCGACAATAGAGCTGTACTGCATTTAGCACATCAGGATTATGACCTCAGCGAAGGTAGGACTATGTATCGCGTTTTAATCAAGGGTGAGCGACCTATTTAATAGCGATATATTAACGCATAGAATATCATGGTCTTAGAAACTCATGATGTGCGATTTAGTTGAAAAGATTCAGATAAATATATAAATGAGCCAAATGGGTTCTTATATTATAGTAATCTGGTTTCGACTAATTTAAGTGATCAAATTATAGATACCTTTTTCCCTTTTCTAGATCTAATATTTTTGGAGTTCCAAGAGAATCGATTAAAGCCGTAAAGTTTATCCCTTTAAGCGGAGCTGTTCGCTGCCTAAATGTATTTGATACAGTTGGTAGGGAGAAAAATCTCTTCTTTTCTTGTTCATACTCAAAAGAGTAAAATAAAGGCACGTCATCTTCAGGGGGTGATTGATAGTCGTTAGGATAATCCTTCATAAATAGTATCGCTGTTAGCGGTACCGATAAATTACAATCAGCAATGCAATGTTTTGGAAAAATTAAAAAGACATTACTGTGATAAGCAGGGTGGTCTACCGCTATCAAGGACCAGCATTGATCACAGTACAAACGAGTCGACCTTCCGTCCTCACGAAGCTTATAAGCACTCATAAACTCTTTACCTTTGATGGAGATTATATCAGCTGAAATATAGTAAAGGTGAGGTAATTGATCAGACTTCACACCACCCTTTGATGCCCCCCACTCAGCGCCCTGTCGACAATCTTCGCAACCACAGCGAAAGTATTGTGCTGCACGATTATCCGCTACGGTTATTTCGCATTTACCGCATTTACAACCAATGGTACCAGAATGAAGATCTGACATATGCGTTTCCTTCAATTTTAGAGTATTTAATGTTTGTTTGTGGTTATAATCCTAAAAATAAATACAGCATGATCGATTATGTTCAATCATGTCATATTGCAATTTTCTTACAAGACTAATTAAAATGATTCGTGGGAGCGTGTTATGAATAAGGGCTCCCTCAATTACTGTTTGATCTAATTTTTGGACTTGAGAGTATTAACACAATGCCAAAAATAATTGCTAAAACCAGATGTTGTATTTCTGCCGAAATATAGAGCAGAGCAAACCCTGTAACCATTGGTCCCGCTGCAGCCCCCATATCTCGCCAGCTTTGTAATCTTGCTAAATTATCAAGAACTGTTTCTGTATCATCAAATTGCTGAGTAATTATTGTTGGGCCTAAAGAAGCTATTGCACCTCTGAAAATTAATAATATTATCGCCCCTGAAATCACTTGATTAAAAGCAATTAATAGTAGTCCAACGACTGTTAATGCTGCCGACATTGTAAATATTTTTACTGCACCAAAACGATCTCCTAAACTCCCGAAGAGAGGGGCGGCTACTGCTTCACCTACATGACGCAAGGCCAAAAGCACTCCGCCACCAATCGCTGCATTTGCTAAACTCGTATTTTCTGCCAGCATGAGAGTAATCGATACAGCGAAGAGGCCATCAATAGCATAACCCTGAATAAAAAAAAGTAAGTCTAGCACCGAAGGTTTTGTTAAATGAACTGAGCTGCTTTTTGATGTTCTTTGCGCCTTTTCTCTTTTGGGCAATGTTAATGCGATAAAAATAGAGATACTGGTGGGAAGAGTTAGAACCAAAAAGACGTGATTTGGACTTAAAATAGAAACCAACCAAGTACCTAAGAGTAACGAGATTATAGGCCCAATACGTTGGATAGCTTGGCTCGTACCGATACGTGTTCCAGCTTCCCTTTTTTTGGAAACAGCGTAGGCTAAAGTCGATAGAAGGAGAATCGCATACGCTATTCCCCAGAGTATCCGCGCACATAATAAAGGAAAAAAACCACTGCTAATACCATACAAACAAGTGCTAACAGTCGCCATTATTGCTGCAATAACACAAAGAGTTCGGGCTCCAAAAAAGGTTACTAATTTGCTTATCAATGTGTATATAAAAATCCTGACAATTCTATTTGCTGCCAAGAGAATTCCTACCATCGGAATAGTTACGCCAAAGTCTTCAGCATAAAGGGGTAAAATTGCATAAATTAATGCATCACCTAATAAAGCAAGGGACATCAAAGCTGAAGAACTTATGATAGTTTTCCAACTTTCGTTTTGGTCCAAATCTCACTCCTGCGAAAAATTCTTATAGATATGTTCAAACTAGGTGTATGAGGATTAAATTTTACTGGGTCAACNTTAATCNGGNNAATCTGCTGTCNTCAGAGCTCGATAGAATATTTGTAATTCCTTATTNTTTTAANCGTTTTCCTCTTCGCCATTCCCAAGGTAAGATAAANTCACCTGTCCAAATNCCTGTTTCANTNGACTTAGCGGCGGTTTCTGCNTCAATATAATCCTTGGAATATTTTCTGTAAGCAACGGCCCATCCATTTAAAACTAACCATCGATTTAGGTTTNNCCCATCAACAGAACAAATTGCTATATGCCGCTTATACCTATCTTTTTTATCTGAGAGACATTCTACAACTCTGTTATTTATTTTNTTTCTCAATGCTTTTGTTGCTGCTTGNCCGCATAGCCAATAGNTTAATTTTTTATCTTTACAGANNTGTTTGTTCTCAGGGGCATCAANTCCATGAAGACGTATTCGGCTTTTTTCTATTTTTATAGTATCGCCATCAATAACCCTGGTTCTTCCCTCTATAATGACTGTTTGGCCAAAGGCCAATGTCATGGTCAATGTGTATATGAATATAGTTTGCAGGAATAACTGTTTCATTTGATTGCCTAGCATGTACTCATTCTATTCATTGTTAGTAGTTTTTTACTACAATACAGGCTACTTTAGAATGTGATAAAACTAACAAAGCACGTAAAGAATATCCCTTTTTTGTGAAGCTTTATGTCAAAAGCCACATTGCTGTATCAATTCCATTCGATTTTGATTGAATGCCAATTCATTTGTCATCAAATTTAACGCATTAGTAAATGCAGGGGGTAACTCTGATGTTAATGATGAGAAATGATTTATTACTTTTAGGTGATGAAGAAGTGCTTAGTTCACTCGAAGCACATAAGAAGAGTATGAAAAAAAAAATTAAGGTTAAGGACGAAAACCTTAACATTACTGTTTTTGCCCGTTCAGATAAACTTCATTTAGATTGGTTGTAAAGGTGACAAGGCTTACTTCGAACAAAATCGCACAAAGGAAATTTATAATCTATATCACGTTTTATATCTTGTAGGTTAATAGGGTTCAAACTTTTCCATCACAGTTCTATCAAATAGGCGGTGCCCTCAAAGTAAAACCGGATATGCTTCCGTTGACAGAGTTTTAGTGAACAAAGAGACTGAAGTTGACTTGGGGAATGATTTTCCAAAGGCAAAGCGATCTTTATAAAAATAATTTGATTGATTTTACGATCTATCCCACCAGTCTTTTTCCTTTTTCAAGATTTAAGATCGTTGGTGGTCCAACGTCTTCAATTAATTCGGTAAAGCTGATGCCTTTGAGAGGTTGCGTTCGCGTTTTAAAGTTTGTTGCAACTAATGGTATTTGAGACCAACGTTTTTGCTCTTGCTTAAATTTACGTGAATAAAATAAGGGGACTTCATCTTTGGGTGGAGAATTATAATCTTCAGGATAATCAATCATACAGATAATGGCGGTTAGACTAATCGAGAGATCACAGTCTGTTTCACAATGTTTGGGAAATATTAAAAACACATTACTTTGATAATTTGGGTGTTCAACCCCCATTAATGAATAACAAGAACCGCAATATAACCTAGTTGATCTTCCGTTACAGCGAAGTTTATAGACTTCCATGAAATTTTTTCCTCTCACCGATGTTATATCGGCAGGGATATAATAAAGGTGGGGTAATTGGTCTAATTTTTCTCCGCCTTTAATTCTCGCCCATTCCAAACCTTGTCTGCAGTCTTCACAACCACAGCGAAAGTATTGAACCGCGCGTTTATCTGCGACAGTTATTTCGCACTTACCACACTTGCAACCAATGGTTCCAGACTGGAGGTTGGACATATGCAATTCCCTTTAATATTCGAGCAGCCAATTATTGTTTATGATCAAAATCTTAAAAATAAAAAATATCCCATGTTTCTAAGCGCTACCTTGGTTCACGTAAATACTTATAACGGTGAAGTTAATTAGTAGACACATGACAATTAATGCAGGAGGGCTAAAAGTTTTCCCGTTCTAATTGATTTGAAATGGACGCAAATTACGTTACAAAAATAAGCGCCAGTAATCTATTTGGCATGGTCTGTGCTTATATTCCTACATGGTTGCATCGTTAAAGAGAGAACGGCAATTATAGAAGAGATCTTGACCGCAGGTTCATCGTCTTCACTTTGCAACCATCAAATTGATTTTGGTTCACCCAAAATCAATAGCTGACTTGATCTACTGATTTGCTCAAGCGGTTCGATTGGTTCTTATGGCTTTTAGTATGACCTATTGAAAAAGTTAACCGAATATCTTGCTAATCATATTGATGATTCATTTGCAATTCTATTTTTTGTGATTGATGACCATAACTAAAGTTGTTCCTATCAAGCAAGAGTAAAATTCTGTAATTGAAGGGGATCGCTGGTGTCTATTTTAGTCACAGGCGTCAATGGAATGATAGGTTATCCAATGGCGTTGAAGTTCGCAAAGCTTGGAAGGCGAGTGATAGGCCTAGATATTGAAATACCAACAGAACTCGAAAAAATGGGGATCCAATTAATAAAAGGGGATATAACACAAGCCGACCTTATAAATGATGTGATTGAATCTAATCGAGTAAATTCTATCTTACATGCCGGTGGAATTTCGGGGCCAATGTTATACAAAGACGATCCCTATAAGGTTTTCGATGTTAACTCCAATGGGACACTAAACATTGCTGAGGCAGCAAGGCGGCATGATATAAAAAGAATTGTTTTTCTCTCTTCATTTGTTGCCTATGGTGAACAAGAAGATCAAAGTATTGTTGATGAAAGCAGAATGCAATGTGGATCTAATTCATATGCCGCGAGTAAAATTTCAGCAGAAAATATTTTACGAAGCTATCGCGAAATCCACAAACTCGAAACAGTTAGCCTCAGACTCGGAGCAGTGTACGGTCCAAGAAGGACCACAGATTGTCTTGTACGCCGTTTAATCAAAAATTCCATAAATAATGAAGTTTTAGAGCTTGGCTTTGGGAGAGATTGGTCGCGACCGTATGTTTATGTGGATGATGTTCTCGATGCCATACAGCTTGCATTCGAGGGGCCTTTTCGTAACCTAAAGCAAGGCGCTTACAATATATCCGGTGGGATATGGCCAACAATATCAGATATTGCTAAGATTGTTGCTGATGTAACCCATTCTGGAAGTGTCAACTTGCAGTGTGGCAGAACACCAAATGATTATCTTATAGGCCCTCTAGATCTGGAGGCTGCACGCAGAGATCTGAATTTCAAACCACGGTATACCATGAAGAGGGGTATTGAGAATTACTATGAATGGTTGCAGGAGAATGCTTTCTAAATGAGAATCATATGATGGCCTGAGTTAGGAGCTTGGCAAACGGGATCAAGGTTCCGCTTTCCCTAACAATTAGATAGGCGAGATGAATGGGGACAAGATTTTATGAATGCTAACAATGTAGATATGGGACTCTTTTATAAAAATGAAATAAAAGGTTCGCTAGCCTGGAAACGAGACAATTTGACGACCAGTGATTGGAAAGTTAAGTTGCCAGATCCGGTTTTAGATGAATTGCATAACTTAATATCATTTCTTCGAGTAAACCCTACTCCTCTAGAGGTTCTAGAACCAAGAGATTTTGATTTAAAAGCTTCTTACCGTTTTATGCAGAAAATTCAAAGCCTCATTGCCAATGGTTCAGGGCTAGCAGTTGTGAGTAAGTTACCAACCGAAAAATTTAATAAAGACGAGTTAAAGCAAATATATTGGGTGCTAAGTAGCATGATAGCTCGGCCGGTAGCCCAGTCTTTTGATGGCCGATTACTCTATGACGTAATTGACACAGGGCAGAAAATTGGCACTCGCACTCGAGGTGACCTCACAAATCAAGAACTTTCATGGCACACAGATTATGGCTTCAATTTTCCACCACCGTTCATAGGTCTCCTCGTTATAAATACAGCTCCCAAAGGAGGGATTAGCCGCGTTGCAAGCATGCTTACAGCGCATAATATTCTGCGAGAGAAATATCCCAGGTACCTCGAACGGCTTTATAAACCCTTTTGGTGGAATAGGCAGGGAGAGCATCCAGACGGAGATGCTCCAACCCACTTTTACCCAATCTTTTCTTCCGATGGAAAAACCGTACGCGGAAGATTTATTAAGTGGTTACTTTATAAAGGTTATGAACTGATGGGAGAAAACTTTGACCAATTAGGTAGAGATGCGATCGACAAAATGTTTGATATTATGAGTGATCCAGTGAACCACTTGATGTTTGATTTAGAACCAGGAGAAATTCAATTTATGAACAATTTCGTCGTAGCTCACTCGAGAAGTGATTATCAGGATGAGAATGGGAGTGACGAAAAGCGACACCTTGTAAGGATATTTTTACGTAACAATGGAAAACAAAGCTTTATGGGATAAGTGGTGCGGACGACGAACATTGTATCTCGTTGCACTGCACTAACAGCAAGTCACAAACAAGCAATTACAATGGCGTGGCATATAAGTGATTCCTGTCAATAGGCACTAATCAATTTACAGTTTGTTGCCCACAAAGAATACTCACGCTGCATAAACACTCGCCATGTTATACCTTCCCCTAGATGTTCACTTTTAAACAGAATGCAATGAGTCTAAACAGGAGTGGTACTTTAGCTGCAACCACACCTAGTGCGTGATCCATGTGCGTCATTGGTTATGTCTAGTTGAGATGCGCGATAAAAGAGATTGTTAGAGTGTTAACTCGTTTTGGATTTTGGATTGGGGTTTGTGATCTACAAAGCAAAACCGCCCGTACTAAAAACCAAAAGGAGATGTAATTATGAAAAAACTGATATTACTGTTAGCTTTACTAACTGCCCCCGTAGGTATCTCAACAGCGTTTGCTGGGAGTTGCGGTGGAGGGGATCACACGCACACAGACGAGAAAAAAGAAACCAAGTAATTCGTCCCTGCTTGTGCCAAGGAACATCAACTCTTTGGATCAGATCCGAAACGGGCGGATACAGTTTTTCTGTCTCGTTTCTTTTCTGACAGGGTTTTTATTTCGGTATATTTTCTTGTAAAATCACCTACAGGGTAAATTTTTGTCCTGCGTGTTGCCCAATATATTAACTCAGCCTTTGCTTCCACTTCCACCTTATCTCGCTCTTTGTCAATCTGGCTCGTACCCAGCTCACTTTTTTCTTCATTTAATCATCTTTTGTTTATTTTATTCGTATATTGTTAGAGATTCATCCCAAAAACGCCATACTTTCTGTATGCCCAAGTGCATTGTAAGTGATCACCAATTCCGTATCCACTTCGAACTTAGTTAGACCTCTAAATATCTCATTGACGACAGCTTCTTTTCTTAGGATTGCAACATAAAAAAACTGGGGTCGGTATGCCATTTCCATTTTTATCTCTGCGTTCTTCGTGCCAGTGTACTAGCCAACATTAGTTTTATTCAGCATGTCCATGCCGATGAGGCTAGTATTTCGTGCATCTATTACTGTTAGGAGATCTTTGCAGTCCAGCATTTTTCTACTACTACAATAGCTATGTTAAAAGGTGTTGGTAATGGAACAGTGAATAAGAACAGCTAGATACTTTTACGGGTTAGTAGAATAATAATAATCTTTTTCCCCGACTAACTACCTATGATTCTCAATTTGCCGTCTCTTTGCTGAAACAAGTTCAGAATATTATTTTTAAATTGCTTATCAATAGTGGTATTTCTGTTCACAGTTTAAATATGAAAAGAAGAGATCCTCACATTAGTGATAACATCAAAATAATGGCGATTGAACGCCGGGAAAGCATTTTTGATTAAATTGCTGAGTGGTTGTCTAGTGGGGTCTGCAAAGAATTGTGGTGGGTAATATTATTTACAGGTGTGAGAGACTGTTTAAATAAACCCATATTTATCAATCATCTATCTGAAGTAATCACAAATATGAATGGTTTTCATCTCTTATATGATAACTAACTCTTTAACAGGGAGGAAAAAGGGTTCGATTTTGAACACCATTCTAAATTGCTACGTTTTCAGGAACCATTTGGATCAGTGTCGCAATAAGTTTTTTAATAAGGAATAATTAGTCTCCACTTCATCAGACTGCAATTGGAGACTTGAAATGGGAGTTACATTAATAGCAGAAATAGCAACAATAATTGGATCGGTATCAATATTATTCACTTTAATATTCGTAGTCATTGAACTTAAAAAGAATGTAGACCAAGCTCGAACAGCCAATATAGCAACCCGGGATCAACAGTATAGTCATTACACAAGATACTGGCTTCAAACTGACAACTTGGCGGTTATTGTAAAAGGATGAGAGAATTATGAGACTTTAACGGTTTCAGAGAAGTTATGGTTTGAAAACTATATCGAAGAACGTATTAGAATATTTTCGTTCAGTCTGAGCACCAGTAGGTTATCATCTACTCCCGAATTACATTACAATAGAGTTAGAGCATTTTTTAAAATGATGGGGCCATGAAGTGTTACGAACATTTAGTGTCTGAGAATGTTATCCCAACAGTTTGGCAAAAAGCTATTCAACCTGCAGTTGAATGAGGGTATATTTTGTTTGACAAAATATAAAAACTATCAAAAGGGGGTGCTATGACTATAACGGTAATTTTAAAAGCTGAAGTTAAAGACTTCGCAGAATGGAAAGCTATGTTTGATGATCTCGAACAACAGCGTCAACAGGTGGGAATTAATTTTAAGGCGTACAAAAACGAGGAGAGCCCAAATTACAGCTATGTTCTAGGAACAGCACCATCGGAAACAATCTTTCGCGAATTTTTCAATTCTCCCGAAAGACAAGCTATACAAAAATCTATGATGTTAGCTCCTCCTGAAATTACTTTTCTAACAGAATGCTAATAACTAGAAAGCGAACAAGCAACTTGACATGAAGTTTATACAACTAGAGAAGAACTTATGACGGAACACGATAAGAGGCTTATTGAGGAACAAAAGAAAACTAATGAATTGCTGACAAAACTCAACACTAGAGTTTGGTGTGTGTTAGTTGGTGTCGCTGCTATACTTATCTTCGTCATACGGAGTTCCTGAATAAAGTTGATCTCATTCGACTTGTGCTAATCATTTAAATCATTCGGAATTCTTCTGATAAATCGATAAACAACATGTCGATTATATAAGTATTTATCTGAAAATTGTTATCCATTCATTTTGACATTACAAGAGAAACCGATAGAGAGCGGTTGAATGCCTTTGAGAGATAATAAATCAAATTATGGGATAGACTTCTAGTGATGTTTAGGAGAGTTATGGTGAAGGGTTCATTTAAAAATCTTAAGAGATGGAATACGAAAAATCATGAGATTATATTCGCATTGACGTGTCACCGATATGAAAGGCTTCTATTGTGTTGCTAGTGTCTACAACTTTAAACGGGGAGAATAAAAAGGTAGAAACAATAAAAGCCATTCATATCGGTGATTTTAACATTACACTTTAGTATTTTTATTTTTAGCTGTTTAATTCTTGAATCAATTTTTTTGCTAATTTCTTTGATTTACCAAAAAACTTAACTTTCTTTATATTTTCTAAATTATCTAAATTATTATCTACTATCACAAACCCGATCATACCCATGGACTTATGGGGAGTGCACCAGTAAGCGTAGATACCAGGTTTTGTGAATTTATATTGAGTGTCCTTACTGAGTTTCGATTTGAATTTATTCACTCCACCCGGCACCCCATTTTTAGTTATAAATTCAACGTTATGTCCTTTGCTTTTTGCCTTCCAAAAAACAGTATCTCCCGAGTTTATTCGGATTATTTTCTCAGAGAAAATCATTCTCTCTTTACCTTTTTTATTAAGCATGTCTATGGTGAAATCAGCTCCATAAGATGCGTTGATGTAGAAAAAACTGATGCAAAATAAAAATAAAGTTCTCATGCGACGTCTTTCAAAAAATAACTAACGCTTAGTTAGTTAATGCCTATGTAAAAATTGACCCTTTTCTTTTCAGCTCTACCTGCTTTCACTGTTCGTATAAAATAACAGAAAATTTTATGTTATGCAACTGATAATCATTCGCATTAATGGGCAATGCTTATACGCCTCATTTTTCAGTTGTAGGTGCGGTGTTTCCAAATGCATTACAATTTGAAAAATGTTGAAGGTTCTATTGGCATACAGTTTTCGGATTAATATTTACTTGCTTGACTATACAGCGCAGATAGCTTTGAATAATGCGAATAATAGTTATTCGCAGAGCCACCCATCTTTTTTTAATGATTAGGTCTGATAAAGCCCAGAGGAATTGAGGTAAAAATGATACAGAAAACAAATTTTTATATTAATGGAGAGTGGGTGGCTCCAATTGAGGAAAATAAATTCTCCGTGATTAATCCGGCCAACGAAACTGCGTTTGCTACAATTTCTCTTGGAGGCGTATCGGATTTAAATAAAGCAGTTTCTGCCGCTAAAGCGGCTTTTTTGAATTGGAGTAAGACACCACTTGCTGAACGTATAGAGATGGTGCGGAACCTCCTTTCAATATATGAGTCTCGCGCTAATGAAATGGCGGAAGCGATTTCATCTGAGATGGGTGCCCCAATAAAGTTGGCTATAAATGCTCAAACTGCCGCGGGAGCAGGGCATATAAAGGCGTTTATAAAGGCCTTAGAGAATTTTGAATTTGAGCATACTCTGCGACAGGATACACCTGATGAATATATTATACGAGAACCGATTGGCGTTTGTGGATTAATCACTCCATGGAATTGGCCGATGAATCAGGTGACATTGAAAGTTGTTCCGGCTGTAGCTGTGGGATGTACTGTAATTCTAAAGCCCTCGGAAGTAGCACCAATTTCCTCAATGCTTTTTGCGGAGTTTATGAATGACGCCGGTTTCCCAGATGGAGTTTTTAATCTCATAAATGGTGATGGACCAACAGTAGGCGAGGCTATGAGTAATCATCCCGAAATTGACATGATGAGTTTCACAGGCTCAACTCGTGCAGGAATTGCTGTGACTAAAGGAGCTGCCGAGACAGTAAAACGTGTTTCTCTAGAACTTGGCGGGAAAGGCGCAAACATAATTTTTTCAGATTGCGATGTTGAAAAGGCAGTTAAGAGAGGTGCAGCTCATTGTTTTAACAATACCGGACAATCCTGTAATGCCCCCACACGTATGTTAGTTCAAAAAGATGTATACGAAAAAGCAATTCAGATCGCCCAGGAAACAGCAGAAAATACAGAGGTGAATGAACCCAATCTCCCTGGGAACCATATTGGACCTTTAGTATCTGAAGTTCAGTATAACAAAGTACAAGATTTAATCGATGCGGGCATAAAAGAGGGAGCTAAACTTATCGCTGGTGGCTTAGGTCGACCAGAAGGGTTTAATAGAGGGTATTTTGTTCGTCCAACAGTTTTCGCAGATGTGAACAATGATATGCGAATAGCTAGAGAGGAAGTCTTTGGTCCAGTCCTTTCGATTATTCCATTTGAAACAGAAGCGGAAGCCATCGCAATATCAAATGATACAAGCTATGGGCTAACCGACTATGTTCAAAGCGGTGATCGTGAACGAACTCAACGTGTTGCAAGGCAGTTAAGAGCAGGGATGGTCCAAGTAAATGGCGCTCCTAGGGCTTCAGGAAGTCCATTTGGGGGATATAAGCAGTCAGGTAATGGCAGAGAAGGTGGAATCGAAGGATTTGAAGAGTTTTTGGAGACGAAGGCGGTATCCGGATGGACTACCACCAGCTGACTTTGGATATTCTTTAAGCACAAAAAATCGTACTACTTGATCAAACTTTAGTATTGGTTAAGCTATTGATACTACTCACGTCCAAATGATTTGG
The DNA here is from genome assembly GCA_002709155.1 of Rhodospirillaceae bacterium. Lineage (GTDB taxonomy): Bacteria > Pseudomonadota > Alphaproteobacteria > Thalassobaculales > Thalassobaculaceae > UBA7326. The sequence goes on along the minus strand of PAQA01000026.1, from coordinate 7,674 downwards.
ATGTTATTAGTACTAGTTAATGGTGCGGACGGGATGGGTTGTATTTCCATGCCATGCACCAGCATAAAGTCACTTACAAGCAATTAAAATACCACGGGCTCGGTTGAGTTATTCTAACAAGCGTCTCATCACAGAAAACAATTCAGATTTCGCTTCGAACCCAATTCCCGGAACATTTGGAAGTTTGACCAAGCTATCTTCAACTTGAATCTCATCGGCAAAGCCACAGAAGGGTTGAAAAACATGTGGGTAGGATTCATTTCCTCCTAACTGAAGCCCCGCTGCCATGTTTAGAGACATCTGATGTCCGCCATGTGGTACAACGCGACGTTTCGACCACCCAAATTCCTTGAGAATATCAAGTATTCTTAGGTATTCAACTAAACCATAGCTTAAGGCACAGTCAAATTGTAACCAATCCCGATCTGCTCTCATCCCGCCATATCGCAGCAAATTTCGGGCATCTTGGTGTGAAAAAAGATTTTCTCCAGTAGCCAATGGATAACCGTACTCCTCCGCCAAACAATATTGAAGATAAAAATCTAACGGATCCCCGGGTTCCTCATACCAAAAAAGATTATAGTGCTTCAACTCTTTCCCGTATGCCAAGGCGGTCTCGATATTAAAACGGCCGTTCGCATCAACGCATAAGTTACCTTCCCCAGAAATTTTTAGAGCCGCTTCAATTCGATCCATATCCTCTTTCAGCGATGCTCCGCCAATTTTCATTTTTAAGACTTTGTACCCAAGGTCCTTGTACGCGCGGAGTTCGTCTTGCAATGCCAAAATATTTTTCCCAGGATAATAATACCCACCAGCTGCGTACACCCACACACTGGTATCAGCGTTCCCTTCGTTAAAATCGTCAGCTAATAATTGAAAAAGTGGTTTTTCTGCAATTTTGGATACCGCATCCCAAATAGCCATATCAATAGTACCAACCGCTACTGACCGTTCACCGTGACCGCCGGGTTTTTCGTTTTGCATTAGAATATTCCAGATTTTAAAAGGATCCAGGTTATCGCCACTGTCGTTCAAAAGTTCATCGGGAGAGGCCGAGTTTATACGAGGCAAGAAGCGCTCTCTAAGAAGGCCGCTAGCACCATATCGTCCATTAGAATTGAACCCGTATCCGACAATCTGTTCGCCGTCACGATATTGGTCTGTGATAACTGCTACCACAGAACAAGTCATTTGAGAAAAATCAATAAATGCGTTGGAGATATTTGAGGCAATAGACGAGGTCATATCCTTAATTTTTAAAATTTTCATTTCTTAACCCAAAAATGATCAGACTTTACTGAACAGTCTTAACCTTGGAGAAACACATCTGACAAGTCAGGATCTGAAATATACAATAGAGATTGTATACTGAACCCTAGTATCACTTTTTATCATTGTGAAAACCTTTGACTATATACGTTCGTGATTATTGGCGATAAGTTCTTAGTCTAGGTGGCAACTAGCATAGTATATTACTCTCTTTTTCTGCATGTGCAGATAGGGCGATCTCATTGATCGAATTGATTTTAACGCAAACTTATCAATAGTTGACTAAGAATATTCAAACTAGGCTAGACATTATTAATAATTTTCAAAAACCTGATGCAATATAGTGGAGAACGGTATTATGGATAATCCGAGGTTAGTAATAGAGAGACATCAATCCGCTATTAATAATCGAAACCTCAGCGCTTACATCGATACCACGACGTTCCCATTTACTTACCAAAACTTCAATGGAACGTCACTTACAGTAGAAAATTCTGCGCAATATGGCAGTGTATACCCTGCCCCGTGGGAAACTATAATTGCTACCTTTCCCGAGTGGATTATGACAGAACATGAGGAAGTTAAGCAGGTAGTTGCAAGCAAAAGTTCTGTTGTCTTTTTGATCAAAGCCAAGTGGAAAACGAACAACTCTATAGTGCAAAAACCGATCACATTGATTTGGATAGCAGTAAAAAAACATAAAAAATGGGGTGTGCAATTTAGGCATAATTTAGGAACGATAGATTAATTTGACCCCCGTATGCGTTCGCTATGGCACTGTTGTAAGTTATATAGATCTGATCATTGACACTTACCTAAAACAAACTGTCAACACCTAGACTGTGTATGAGAGCCTTAATAAGACACACTGAACCATGATTGGATTGATCAGGTATATTACCCGAAGTGCTAGATGGACTCAATTCGAGACCAATTGAAACTGTTAAAAGTAAACACATTTCAAAAAGTTACTTACTAGTTTTTTGGGATTACCCGTGTCTCGCCGATTTTCATTATCCAAATATTTTCGTCACCAATCCCAATTTCTTTTGCACCACTATAAAAACGTCTTACAGTCTCTTCGTTACTCTCGTCACCCAACTTAACTGTACCCCAACCCATTGCAAGGTGGTTTCTTGCTTTCAAATCGACACCAATTCTAATACATTCCTCCGGTATACAATGAGAACCGCGCATTACTATTCGGGGTAAAAATGCTCCAATAGATAATAAGGATAGGTCAAAGCCCCCATACCTCTCACCCATGTCAGCATAGACCGGTCCGTATTCAGCATCTCCTCCAAAATAAACCCTAATGCCACTTTGCCCAGTTATAGCCCACCCCGCCCATAACGTATCATTTGTATAGAATGCAGATCTTTTCGACCAATGAATTACGGGTAAAGCGGTATACTTTATTTTCCCAACTGTTATTGTCTCTTCCCAATCTAATTCGACAACTTGTTCGTAACCAGCGTCTCGAAAATACTTTCCGACACCTAGTGGAACGATAGCAGTAATTTCTTTTTTATGTGGAATATTGCTGATTGTCGCGAGGTCTAAATGGTCAAAGTGATTGTGAGAGATCACAATAAAATCTACCTTAGGTAACTCGGCTAATTTTAAACCTGGTGCTACATAGCGTTTTGGACCAAAGGGAGGAAGCGGTGTTGCATAGTTAGTAAACCAAGGATCAGTAAGGATAACCTTACCATCAATTCGAAGCATAGCTGTCATATGGCCAAGCCAAGTGACAGTATTTTTCCCAATCTTACTCTCGATACCTTGGAAAACTTCATTTCTCTTGAGAAAGTGGTTCTCAGGAACTTTGGTTTCTCCACCAAACAATGCTTTGAATGGCTTTCCAATGTACCACGATAGACGCTTTAACCAATCATTCCTCTTGGGACTCCCGGGTGGATTACGGAATCCCTCTGCGGTGTGATGCCACGGTTTGCCGGATATTTGTTCGGGCATCGAGCAACTCACTAAGAGAATCATAAAAATTACGCCGACGATGTGCCGAAGATACTTCATATTTCAGGGAACGCCCCAAGCGTTAAAATAAAACTTTTATTAATCAATAAGTTACATATTAAAATCACAAATATGAATATCATTAATCATAAATGTGATTAACCACTCTTTTGCAGGAAGGAATAAAGAGTGGAAACGATGACCGACATCGAGAACGTTTACGCCGTTATGAGTCAGTTGGATCAGTTTTTCAAGGATAATTTTGATAAGAGATAGAGCTTCGGATACAATAGTGGGTCAAACTTTACGATGTACGGGCTGTGTCAAAGAGCATTTATGCGATCCACCACAAGACGTAACGGTTTGTATCATCGCTCAATAAAAAGATGACAAACTTGATTATGCACTGAGACAATTCAACACGCTTAAATTTATGATGTTTGAAGCCGATTTTAAGTTTATTTTATAGACTTCGGAGTAACGAATTGTGCTTGACCTTTTTTGAAGAGCAAGGAAGGGGGGGCAGCGGTTACCTGGAGATGACCCTCTATGCGTTTAAGGATTTTTTATAATTGCAGTAAGCCCTGTATAGTAGCCGCTACAGAAATTATTAATTATGGTAGGGCTACTAAGTTTTTGTGGACCACCAAATCAAACCAGAAGAAACAATAAGATGAAAACGGTAGATTGCCCAGATTGTGGAATGTCCATAACTATGGACCAATCCTCTAACGAGTGGCTCTTTTATGAATGCTCAGGGTGTGGTTGCGTAGTGGGCCAATCAATTCCCTCGCGTCTTCATACAATAGAGGCTCTCCACTTTCTCAAGAATAATGCTTTATTGCTAATAACCCCAATTCTCTCGGGATTTTGCTTTGAGTTGTATCCCGATTGGAGAATAATTTCAGGATTATTTTTTTGTTTGAGTCTCTCAATATTATCTGTTGCCTATCATGAATTTTTTCATGCGATTACTGCTTACCTGCTGGGTGACTTTACCATGTATGCAAGAGGGTATCTGAGATTAAATATCTTCTTGTATTTTAATAACTTCACTTCACTTGCAATGCCTCTCGCCTTATTTGCCTTTTATGGAGTGTTTCTACCTGGGGCAGCTGTATATATCTCCCTAAAGCATTTGCGACATCCATTATACCAAATTTTTGTAGCTCTTTCGGGAGTCGTAGCTAATGCGTTTATCTTGTTTCTTATTCTATCCCTTGTGAAACTGGAGCCTTTTGCGATAAGTCAAACATTTATGCCATTAATCCAAGTAATGGCTTTCATTCAAATAGCCATGATCATTTTTAACCTAATTCCCATTCCTGGTCTCGATGGATGGAACGCAATTTCCCCTGTATTTGATCCAAGAATTAAAGCCTTTTTTGAGAAATTTGCTTTTATATTCATAATTTTATTTGTGGGTTCTATCATCATATTTAGTGATGCCAGCAATTTATTAGGATCAATAATGAGACACTCTGTTGAAAGCATTGGGTTAGATCTAAATCAAATATTTGACGGATGGCGATATCTTAAAATCTTAGATGATGGAAAGTGTGAGATTTGTTCTTTCTTTAGTTATAAGTTTAATTAAAAAGTGCTCCTCTCTAACTTCAAGTAATCCATATCAGTAATCATATATTATCTAACAAGGGATCGCCTACGCCTTGGTGGCTTCGCTCTCCCTCATATGAGAAGTCATAAAGATTACTCATTTACCTACTCGTAAATGGTTCCAAATATAAGCTGATTAGCCTCAATGCCATCTATGGGCGTCCACCCCGATAGCAAATTTAATATTGGCGAAACCATCTTCCCTCAAGGCGTTGCCTAATCCATCAAATATAATCCTGAATAATTCTGGTCCATGATACATTAACCCAGTGTAAATTTGTATCAAACTTGCACCAGATTTTATTTTAGTATAAGCAGTTTCGACACTGTTCACCCCTCCTGAACCAATAAGATTAATGCGCCCCTCACTAAGGATATAAAATTGAGCCAGAATTTTTGTGGAGAGTTCGAAAAGTGGTTTTCCACTTAATCCCCCAGCCTCATTTTTGCTGTGACCTTGAAGGCTCGCGGGTCGTGACGTAGTTGTATTTCCAACAATTAAACCGTCAATCTTATATCTTAATGCAAGACTGATAATATCTTCTATCATTTTATTAGTTATATCAGGTGCCACCTTCAATAATATAGGAGGTATTTTTTTATCGTTTAATGATGAGCTTTTTACTTTGTAAATATCTTTTAATAAGCAATCTAGATTATTTGCATTTTGAAGCTCTCTAAGCCCCTCTGTATTCGGGGAGGAAACATTTACAGTGATATAATCACCGTAAGCTGATGTTCGTATAATAGAATCTATATAATCAGCAATTGGCGTTTTAGAATCCTTATTGATGCCTAGATTGATGCCAACTAGTCCTAATTTCTTTTTTCTAACTGCTAGTCGCCTGAGACCTTTAGTAAGACCATCATTGTTAAACCCATGTCTACTGATTGCCGCCTCGTCTTCGAATAACCGAAAAGCTCTAGGTTTTGGATTACCGAATTGTGGTCTTGGCGTAAATGAACCAACCTCGACAAACCCGCATCCTAGCGCAAGAATTGACGCAAACGCTTCAGCATTTTTATCAAAACCAGCGGCAAGACCAATAGGATTTGGGAAATTGATACCAAAAACATCCTGCTCAAGTATCGGGTCTTTGGATAAATTTTTATTTTTAGGAAATATCCCAAACCGTAAAAGATTAATGGCGAGGCGATGCGCATCTTCTGGATCCATTTTGGAAAATATTTTCATGCCGAGGGTCGTTAAAGACATGATCGGTCTTCCTTAGAAATCATAAGTTTAAGCACCCGATACAGATTTGGAATAGTACACAAAGTAATTGTTATTTATGAAGACTAGCCTCCATCTTCTGCCGAATATGCTCACCTGCGGTAATTACCTCGTACTTTGGCTTATCATAAGGTTTTAGGTTTTTTCCTAAGCATTCAATTTTTGCATCAAAATTTGGGTGAACAAAATAAGCTATAGAAAGACGTCTACTTTGTGGATCTGATGTCTTGGGAACTGTGACACGATGATGGGTCGATCGCCATTCATCGTTCGTCCATCTTTGCATCATATCTCCTAAGTTCACGACTAGCTCACCATCTTTTGGAGAAACCTTTAACCATGAGTTGTTATCCATTTTCACCTCTAATCCAGATTCTGACCCTGGAATAGAAAGTATTGTTATAGCCCCAAAATCGGTATGTGCACCCGCTCGTAGTTGATTTTTTTTTGGCGGCTCTGTTAAGACAGGATAATGATGTATTCCAAGTACAGAAAAGTGTTTGCTTATCAGTGGGCAAAAGTACGCTTCTGGTAAATCTAGCGCCAACGCCATGATCCGCATAATTGAGGAAGATAGTTTTTCGAAAATCCTGTAAGCCTCTGTGAAAGCTTCTTTTGTTCCTTCCGGTTCGGTGGGAATTATGTTTTGTGCATAAGCATTTTGAGCCCCAGGTGTTTCTGCGTAGTATCTGCGGTGATCATCAATTGGACCAATAAATATAGTTTCTCTAAGGTCAGGTGGCGCTATTTCTCCGATTGTAGATGCTAAATTTCGTGTCTCGATCCTCTGATAACCTCTTTGTTTAGCAAACCCAATAGGGCCCCATTTTTGCTTTTCTTTTAAGGGTAGGTCAAAAAAGTCGAATGTCTTTTTCTGAAGTGCTTCCTGTTGACTTTCAGAAATACCGTGTCCAGAAATCAATAAGAAACCAACTTCACGACAAGCCTTAGCAACTTGTTGAGCAACTTTGTTTTTATCTTTTGATGAACCTGAAAAAAACTTTGAAATATTAATCGAGGGCAAGCTATTCATTTTATTTTTCGTGTCGTTCATTCTTCATTCGAAAAAAATTAGAGATGGATTAATCTAACCCATAACCTGTAGAAATAAAATTTTTAAATCATATTTCGGTTCAATACCCAGACAGGTACTCACTTTTACACCGCAGCTGAAGCTGAGAAGGACAGAATCATTATACGTGTAGTTTCTAACTGCGCAACAAACTGTAGAACAATTGGTGCCTATTGACAGGAGTCACGAATATGCCAAGTTATTGTAATTGTATGTAATTGACTTGCTGTTGGTACAGGGTTAAGGAATACAACACACGCCGTCCGCACCATTTATACCATTTAAAATACAACAAGTCATTGATTCAAAGTCACTTTGTGTTTGATAGGACTTGGAGTGTAGAACAAATTGATGCTTATATCTAACGTTAATAGAAGCCAAAGATATAGAACTGGAGATAGAGATGATATTTATGCTTACCTACCAAATCGATAGAGACAAACAAGTTGAGTGCCAAACATTTTTCACCCAAATGACTGACGAACAAATAGCAGGTGAATAC
>PAQA01000003.1 GCA_002709155.1 Rhodospirillaceae bacterium | reverse complement strand
GGTAAGGTAGAGCTGCCCATTAAATAGTTATCGACAGATCTCGCTGCTTTTCTTCCCTCGCTAATGGCCCATACTACCAGTGACTGGCCCCTTCGCATGTCCCCTGCAGCAAAGATATTTTTACGAGATGTTTTGTAATCCTCGATATCCGCTTTAACATTACCCCGGTCGTCTAACTCAACACCGGACTCTTCTATCATGCCGGTATGTCTGGGGTGAACGAACCCCATAGCCAAAAGAACAAGGTCGGCATCTAGTTTAAATTTAGAGTTTGGAATTTCTGCCATCGACATTTTTCCATCAGCGCCGGCTTCCCATTCATTTCGAACGAGCTCAAGGCCTTTGACGGCGCCACCATCTCCATAAAACGCTTTTGTAGCTACTGACCAGTCTCGGTCTGCGCCTTCGAGGTGCGATGTCGAGGTCCTCAACTTCAGTGGCCAGTTTGGCCAAGTCAACGTTTTATCCTCCATCTTGGGCGGCTTCGGCATAACCTCCAATTGTGTCACGGATTTAGCACCTTGCCTTATCGATGTCCCAACGCAGTCAGAACCCGTGTCGCCTCCACCGATGACTACGACATTTTTCCCGGTGGCTGAAATTGATTGATTAGCCAAAATCTGTTCATCTGCCAATCGGCGATTTTGTTGAGTTAGGAATTGCATAGCAAAATGAATGCCGTCTAACTCTCTACCAGGAACGTTCATATCACGCGGAAACTCTGAGCCCCCAGTCATGACGATCGCATCGTATTCGTTTAACATATCTTCTACGGAGATAGTAATACCAACCTCGGTATTTGATTTAAATGTAACCCCTTCCGCCAGCATTTGGGATAGCCGACGATCAATTAAATGTTTTTCCATTTTGAAATCAGGTATGCCATATCGAAGCAGCCCACCCAGACGTGCATTGCGCTCGTATAGTGTTACACTATGCCCAACTCTTGCTAACTGTTGCGAACAAGCCAACCCTGCGGGCCCAGACCCAACAACAGCTACCCTTTTCCCTGTCTTTCGAAGCGATATTTTAGGTTCTATCCAGCCCTCTTCCCAACCGCGATCTATGATGGCACATTCGATACTTTTAATGGTTACTGGGCTATCCGTTATATTCAAGGTGCAGGCAGCCTCACATGGAGCGGGGCATATTCGTCCCGTGAATTCGGGAAAGTTATTGGTCGAATGCAATGTATCGAGAGCAGATCGCCAGTTTCCCTCATACACCAGATCATTCCAGTCGGGAATTAAATTGTTTACTGGGCACCCGTTATGGCAATAAGGGATGCCACAGTCCATACATCTGGAACTTTGACTTCTAATTTCTGGTTCAGGTAGCGGTATCACAAATTCTTTATAATGTTTAACGCGATCACCTACCGGTGCATATGAACGATCTTGGCGCTCTAGTTCTTTAAATCCAGTCACCTTACCCATATTACTCACCCGCCATCATATTTTCAGACGCCACTGATTGTTCTGTCTGTACCTTTTTCAAATCCATCAATGCTCTGCGATAATCTACTGGGAATACTTTTACAAACATTGGTAGATATTGCTCCCAAAGGTCTAAAATCTGCTTTGCCCTGTCACTACCTGTTTTGTCAAAGTGCGCCTGAATGAGACCTTTAAGCCTTTGCGCATCATGCTTCATCAAATCTGATTTAACATCATCTTCATCCGCATCGTCTGTGGGCCTTTCGATCCTTTCTAAGTCGACCATTGACTTGTTACATAAACTATCAAACTCTTTATTTTCGTCTAAAACATATGCGATACCGCCACTCATCCCTGCAGCAAAATTTCTCCCGGTGCTTCCCAAGACGACCACTATTCCACCCGTCATATACTCACATCCATGATCGCCAACGCCTTCCACTACGGCGGTCACACCAGAGTTTCTAACCGCAAAACGCTCACCGGCAACTCCACGGAAATAACATTCACCTTCCACAGCTCCGTACAGCACAGTGTTACCAACAATAATGTTTTGCTCTGGTGCAAAGTTACCAGATTTCGCGGGATAAATAATTATTTGACCGCCGGAAAGACCTTTTCCAACGTAATCATTACCACCGCCTTCAAGCTCTATTGTTATCCCCCGAGCCAGAAATGCTCCCAAGCTCTGTCCAGCACTTCCCTTCAACTTTAATTGTATTGTATCCTTCTCCAACCCAGCATGCCCATATTTTCTGGCCACTTCTCCAGAGAGCATTGTTCCAATAGTTCTATTGGTATTCTTTACCAAACTCTCAATAACAACAGCTTTTCTATTCTCAATCGCGCCTCTGGCCTTTTCAATCAATACATTATCCAATGCTTTCTCTAGGCCATGGTTTTGTTGTTCACAATGTCGAGTGGCTACACCGGGTGCTGCATAAACCGAGTGCAAAACCCTTGATAGATCGAGATTTTTGGCTTTCCAGTGTTCGATCACCGATTGCACTCCTAGATGGTCTCTCCGGCCAATCATTTCTTCGAATTTCCGGAAACCCATTTGCGACATTAACTCTCGAACCTCTTCAGCGAGGAACATAAAAAAGTTGATGACGTGATCCGGTTGCCCCGTGAATAGTTTCCGCAGTTCGGGGTCTTGGGTAGCGACACCGACTGGACACGTATTTAAATGGCACTTGCGCATCATAATACAACCTGCAGCCACCAACGCCGCCGTAGCAATACCGAACTCATCGGCGCCTAGCAGAGCACCGATAACAACGTCGCGACCAGTTCTAAAACCACCATCGACCTGTACTGAAATACGCCCTCTGAGCTGATTGCGCACCAGCGTTTCGTGTGTTTCGGCGAGGCCTATCTCCCAAGGACTGCCCGCATGCTGAATAGACGTTATGGGACTAGCGCCGGTTCCACCCTCGAACCCAGAAATTGTAACATGGTCGGCATAAGCTTTTGCCACGCCAGCAGCAACGGTACCAACTCCCAATTCAGAGACAAGTTTTACACTTACCCGAGCATCTGCGTTAATATTTTTTAAATCATGAATTAACTGAGCCAAGTCTTCAATCGAATAGATGTCGTGATGCGGAGGTGGGGAAATCAACGCAACTCCTGGTGTCGAGTTTCTAACCCTCCCAATCCACTCGTCGACCTTATGACCGGGCAATTGCCCTCCTTCACCAGGCTTAGCCCCTTGAGCCATTTTTATCTGCAGATCCGTTGCATTCACGAGGTATTCCGCCGTCACCCCGAATCTACCGGAAGCTACCTGCTTAATACGGGATACCATGGAGTCCCCATTAGCCAACGGCTTAAACCTTACTGGGTCCTCACCTCCTTCGCCACTATTCGAGCGTCCTCCGATTCTATTCATCGCGACAGCAAGTGTTGTGTGAGCCTCCCAAGATATTGAGCCAAAAGACATGGCTCCAGTTGCAAAACGCTTCACTATTTCCTTGGCTGGTTCCACTTCCTCTAAAGAGACGGGGGTATTGACGAATTTCAAATCAAATAGAGCACGTATGTTACGGAGCTTCTTTGATTGATCATTCATTTTTTTTGCGTAAGCACGATATCTTTTTTCATCACCCGAGCGGGCGGCATGTTGCAAGAGACCAATAGTTTCTGGCGTCCATGCGTGCGTTTCACCTCTAAGACGGAATGCCAAGTCACCGCCAACATCTAACGCACCACTAAATTGAAGTATCCCCTGGTACGCTATAGCATGACGCCGGACGGACTCGCTGGCTATTCCATCTATACCCACACCACCTATGCCACACTTTGTACCCGTAAAATACTTTGAAAGGAAGGACTCCGACAGACCAACTGCGTCAAAAATCTGCGCCCCGCAATAAGATTGATAAGTAGAGATACCCATCTTCGACATTACCTTGAGGATACCCTTGGTAATTGCCTTTATATACTTTTTATGAAGCTCAACAACACTGACTTTTTGTGATAGCTTTGGCGCTAAATCTGTTAATGCATCAAAGGCTAGATATGGGTTTATCGCTTCTGCACCATACCCCGCTAACAAGCAAAAATCATGAACACGACGGGCTTCACCGGTTTCCACAACTAAGCCTGCGCTAGTTCGCAAACCAGCTCGTATTAAATGATGGTGAACTCCTGCTGTGGCTAACAACGAGGGTATAGGGATATGATCCGAGTCTACATCACGGTCCGACAGTACTAATATATTAAAACCACTTTGGACCGCCTCTTCCGCCTCCAAACACAGTCTCTCTATTGCTTTTTCCATCCCAGATGCACCATCAGTCGCTGGGTAGGTGGCGCTCAAGGTAGATGTTTTAAATGCCTGATCGACATGATTTTCTATTTGACGGACCCTTTCCAAGTCCAAATTACTGATGATCGGCTGGCGAACCTCAAGCCGATGTCGTGACCCCGCCCCTTCCGGCTCCAGCAAGTTTGGTCGCGGCCCAATTAAAGAAACCAAGGACATTACCAGCTCTTCACGAATGGGGTCTATTGGTGGATTAGTCACTTGGGCAAAACATTGTTTGAAATAATCAAAAAGTAACTTAGGCCTATCTGACAACACCGCGATAGGCGTATCCCTACCCATAGATCCGATCGGGTCATCACCATTCAATCCCATCGGGGTTAGGAACTGTTTTATATCTTCTTGCGTGTAACCGAACGCCTGCTGTCTTTGTATCAAAGTTTCTGGGTCGGGCGTCATAGCTCCGATTTCATTCGGTAAGTCTTCGAGCTGAATTTGGGTCCTGTCGAGCCATTCTTGATAGGGATGTTTGGCCGCCAACGAAGTTTTTAACTCTTCGTCACCGATTATACGCCCCTCCTCAAGGTCTATTAATAGCATCTTACCAGGTTGCAAACGCCATTTTTGAACAACGTTATCATCGGGGACAGGAAGAACGCCATCTTCTGATCCCATGATAACCAGATCATCGGTGGTGACCATGTAGCGTGCCGGCCTAAGACCATTTCGATCAAGAGTGGCGCCCACTTGTCGCCCATCTGTAAATGCAATTGCCGCGGGTCCGTCCCACGGCTCCATGAGAGCTGCGTTATACTCATAAAAAGCGCGGCGAGCTGGATCCATTAAGTCGTTATTATTCCACGCTTCTGGGATCATCATCATCATTGCATGGGCTAGTGAATAACCTCCAGCAACTAAAAGCTCGAGAGCATTATCAAATGTAGCAGAGTCAGACGCCCCGTCTCCTATTAAAGGCCACAATTTATCAAGGTCGTCTCCGAGAACTCCAGAGGACATTGTAGCCCTTCGAGCAGCCATCCAATTGATGTTACCTCTTACTGTGTTTATCTCTCCATTATGACAGAGCAAACGGAATGGTTGAGCTAATTTCCAGGATGGGAACGTGTTGGTCGAAAATCTCTGATGAACAAGGGCCACAGCAGAGACCATCCTCTCGTCGGAAAGGTCTAAGTAATAACTATCCAGATTAGTACACAAAACCATACCCTTGTAGCACACAAGGCGAGATGAGAATGAGGTTATGTAAAATACGCCGGTACTATCCCCGTCGTCTCCCTCGCCCGGATACCAGATTTTTTTATGCGCTTGTTTTCTGATAACAAAAAGTTTTCTCTCAAACTGCTCCTGATCGACAACCCCTCTGGGTCGCGAAATAATAACTTGCTTAATTATAGGTTCATTCGGCTTAACGCTCTCTCCCAGACATGCATTATCCGTTGGAACATCCCTCCAACCAAGTACAGTCGCCCCCTCGCTTGTAACGGATCTGATGATGCTATCAATACATCTATTACGGGCGTCTTCGTCTCTCGGTAAGAACACCATTCCAACGCCATAGTGACCGGGTTCAGGCAGAACAACGTCATCCCTCACTAACTCTTCCCGCATAAGTTGGTCTGGGATGTGGACCAATATCCCGGCCCCGTCTCCAGCAAGCGGATCAGCACCAACTGCCCCACGATGATCGAGATTCGCTAAAATTTGAAGACCGTCGCGAACAAGCTTGTGTGTCTTCTTCCCTTTTATGTGCGCAATGAAACCAAAACCACAATTATCCCTCTCATGGTCAGGATCATACAGCCCACATCTCTCTTTAATACTAGCACGTTGGTTCACTTCGAGTTCCGACAATCTCTTCCCCAATTAAACAGCTATTCACAAGACCAAGTGAAGCCGAGCCTTGTCGGCTAAATTCAAAGCTTCATCGTCGTCGATCTTCTCCCCCGGGAGCGCATCACGAACCTGCTAATATAGTAAAATTGTGCCGAGAAGGCAAATATCTGAAGGCAAAACCAATAAAAAAATTTTATAATTTATGAATAACAAAAACAAAATAGTATTTTATTCATAAGTGGGCTCTTGCTATCCACTCTTGTGATGAGTTTGCTAATTGAAGTTTTAATTTAATCGGACATCATCGCTTTTATGGTTAAGCAATAATTTATGGCATTGAAATGATCGGGAAATTTATGGCCAACTACAAACATATTGAAGTTAAACCAATTGCTACTGCGATCGGCGCAGAAATATCTGGAGTGGATATATCACTGGATGTTCCAGAACCAGTCATTTCAGAAATAAGACAGGCTTTATTGGAATATTTGGTCATTTTTTTTCGTGATCAGGACCTTTCCGACCCAGAACGCCACCGTTCGTTTTCCAAGCGGTTTGGTCAACTATTTGTGCATCCAAACTTCAATATGGGACAAAAGGATCCCGAGATGGTCTTTATAACCCGAAAACCCGGTGATACGGCCATAGTGGGAGAAACTTGGCATGCAGATACGACTATGATGAAAGCTCCACCAATGGCCGCTATACTGTATGCTCTGGAAGCACCAACTTGCGGAGGAGATACCCTGTTCGCTAACCAATACTTGGCATACGAAAGTCTTTCTGAGGGTATGAAAAAAATGCTAAATGGGCTTAAAGCGATACATAACGACTCAAAAGTTGCAGGGCCCAAAGTTGGTTTCAATTCGAAACGATCGACAACCGTGAGAGAGGATGATGCTTGGCAATTGACTGAAAACGCCCACCCTGTCGTTCGGACACACCCAGAGACAAAACGGAAAGGGCTCTTTATAAATAGCACCTACGTTCAACACTTAGAGGGCATGACCGTTGAAGAAAGCGAGCCCATTTTAACCTATCTATATGAACATGCGACACGACCGGAATTTAGCTGTAGGTTTCGATGGCGCTCTGGATCCGTTGCGTTTTGGGATAATCGCTGTGTGCAGCACCTGGCAATTAACGACATTCAGAATGCGGTTAGAAGAATGCAAAGAACGCAACTTGTCGGCGATTTCGTTCAATGATGAGCTCCGTCATTGTTCGAGTAAAAATGATTTAATTTTATCTATTTCCATGTCGGTTGTTAATCCTGGACAATGTCCAACGCCATCAATAGCAAGTAGTTCCGTCTTAGGTCCTGTAATTTGCATTTTTGATACTGTTTCTGCTGTTAATAACGCGGATTCTTTTCCCCAAATAGTTAGAACTGGTGATGATATTCTTTCCCAGCTTCGCCAGATGCTTGTAGCCCCTGGTTCTCTGCCCGTTACAATTTTTGGATCATAATGTAATCGCCATTTGCCACTTTCAGTTTTGGTCAAGCTGTCTCTAGCAAATTTTTGAGCTGCTTCAGGAGTAAAAGGCCCAAAAGCTTTTTTACTCTCAAGAACGAACTGGACGCCCTCTTCTTTTGTATCATAAATTCCTGCTGCGGATGCTAACGCTGCATTGCCCGCCCTCCCCTCAGCGCTCACAAATGGGCCAATATCATTTAAAACTAATTTATTGACGGGGCTATTTACTTTGGAAGCCAATTCTATACCGAGCAAACCGCCCATAGAGGTGCCGATCCAATCCACACGGTCCGCCTCTGAACGGGCAATTAATGCGTTAAGCACATTATGAAAAATTGGAAATTGATTACCTTTCGAAACAAGGTATCTATAGTCTTCAGGCTGATCTAACCAATCACTATTTCCCCTACCCGGCATATCAATCGCTAAGATTCTATAATAAGACGATAGCGCAGCAGCTATTGTATCAAAATCTAATCTGTTCCTCGATAAACCATGAACACATATAAGAACTTTTTTAGAATCAGGCGTGCCCCATTCTCTATAACAAACTTTTTTAAAGCCTCCTGACACTAAAACTGTTAAAAATTTATCCTGAAAAAGTTCTTTTCCCATTGATAATCCCAAAAAGCGGTTAGAAAGATAAAAGTATAAAGTATTATTTAGGCTAAGGCCCAGTTCAAAATAATTTTTGGAGTAGATAAATGTCTGCTGAAGTACATCATGAAGAGATGAAATATGCGATTGGGCAATCTGTCTCTCGGACCGAAGACCCGAAGTTATTGCGTGGCCATGGCGAATACACCGATGATCTGAAACTTCCCAATCAAGCTTACGCCGCAATTGTTCGCAGCCCAGTCGCCCATGGGGTTATTAAAGAAATTGATGTTTCTGAAGCCAAACAACAACCGGGGGTATTACTCATTCTTACCGGCCATGACTTGACCAATTATGGAAACCTTCCTTGCGGGATGCAGTTAAAAAGTAAGGATGGATCCCCTCTTAAAAAACCGAATCGCCCTTCGCTGGTAACGGACAAGGTGCGCTTTGTTGGCGATCCTGTGGCTTGTGTTATCGCAGACACTCCTAATGGTGCCAGAGATGCTGCTGAGATGATTTATATTGATATGGATGTCTTACCCGCTGTGACTTCCGCGCGCGAAGCAGCTAAATCCGGTGCCCCCACACTCTATAATGATGTGAAAGAAAATGTTGCTCTCGACTTTCAATTCGGCGATCCACATTTAGTCGATAAGGCATTCGAATCTGCAGATCACGTGAGCCGTATTGATATTAGAAATAATAGAGTCGTAGTGGCCTCGATGGAACCGCGCTCCGCATTAGCAGATTACAATGCGAAAACCGAATGTTTCACAATGCGAATTGGGTGCCAAGGTACATTTGGAATGCGGAATCAACTCGCCGCATTACTGAACGTCGAGCGCGAAAAAATTCGTGTCTTAACGGGAAATGTTGGCGGCTCCTTTGGGATGAAAAGCTTCGTCTACCCGGAATATATATGTTTACTTCATGCCGCTAAAGTCTTGGGGCGCCCCGTCAAATGGACTGAAGAGCGATCATCTAGTTTTCTATCCGACCAGCAAGGCAGGGATCATGAAGTTTATGCTGAACTGGCTTTAAATAAGGCTGGAGAATTTTTAGCCGTTCGGCTTTTCCTTCATTCAAATCTGGGAGGCTATTTAGCGGCTGTTGGCCCAAATATGGCTACTAATAATATGGTTAAGAATATAACTAGTGTTTATAAAACACCCCTTATAGAAGTGAACACGAAGTGTGTTTTCACTAATACAACTCCGATTAGTGCATATCGAGGAGCCGGTCGACCCGAGGCTAATTATTACATGGAGCGTCTTATCGAGACTGCTGCCCACGAGATGAATATTGATAGAATGGAGTTAAGGAAACGAAATCATATTCAGCCAGATCAAATTCCATATGAAGCCCCTTCTGGACAGAGTTATGATAGCGGCAATTTTCCAGCTATTTTGCAAACTGGGCTAGAATTCTCCGATTGGGAGAATTACACAAAAAGAAAAAACGCAAGCAAAGAAAAAGGGCTGCTGAGGGGAATTGGGGTCAGCAACTACCTAGAAGTGACAGCCCCGGTTGAAACAGAAATGGGTGGAATACGGTTTGAAGATAATGGCGATGTAACTATCATCACCGGCACCCTAGACTATGGTCAAGGTCACGCTGCTCCATTTGCACAAGTTCTACACACCTATCTGGGTATACCATTCAAAAAAATACGTTTGCTCCAAGGCGATAGTGATGAGTTGATAACTGGCGGCGGCACAGGCGGATCCAAGTCCATTATGGCATCTGGTGGTGCCATAGTAGAAGCAAGCGGTGAGGTAATAAAAAAAGCTAAACAAGTCGCCTCGCATGTCTTCGAAACTTCAATCCATGATATTGAATTTCAAAATGGGACCATGGTGGTCGCTGGAACGGATAAATCGATAACATTGCTAGAACTGTCTGCAAAACTGAAAACAGAATTAAAAGGTTTCCCCGATCTCCCTGACAGTCTTGATGTCAAACTCGACCATAAGGGGATCCCATCCGCGTTTCCAAATGGTTGCCACGTTTGTGAAGTAGAAATAGATCCAGAAACTGGGCGTATAAAATTTGATGATTATTACATGGTGAATGATTTTGGTGTCTTAGTGAATCCTCTTATGGTCGAAGGACAATGCCACGGCGGAGTGGCCCAGGGCTTGGGGCAGGCAGTGATGGAAGACGTCGTTTACGATGATGATGGCCAAGTTTTATCCGGATCCTTTATGGACTATGCATTACCTAGAGCTTCCGATGTGCCTAATTTTCATTTCTCGAGCCTACCATCTCCTGCAACGACCAATGCATTAGGCGTTAAAGGATGCGGCGAAGCCGGATGCGCAGGAGCGATGCCCGCCGTTATGAATGCCATTGTTGATGCTTTATCAGAATTTGGAATAACTCATATTGATATGCCTGCCACACCTCAAAAGATTTGGCGTGCAATACAAAATTCAAAAAGTTAGTCATTTTTATAAAGTTATTATAGTTACTTAATTTTTAAAGGGAGTTTTAAGAATGGCCTCCAAAGCTATGATAGTTGCTGCGCAACCCGAAGCTGCAGAAGCTGGCGCTCGAGTCTTAATGGCTGGAGGGAACGCTATTGACGCTGCGATAACGGCTGCTCTTGTGCAAGGAACAGTGGATCCCCAAATGTGCGGTATTGCTGGGTTTGGAAACTGTCAAATAAAAATTCCAGAAAAGGGAATTCATACATGTATAGACTTTCATGGTAAGACCCCATTGGCAGCTACCCCCGACATGTGGGAATCACTTATCGAATCAGAAACACGCGATGGATTTGGTTTCGTTTTAAAGGGGAACGTGAATGATTTAGGTTACCAAGCAATCACAACGCCCGGTAGTTTAAAAGCCTATTATGAAGCGATAGAAAACTTTGGAACATGGGATTGGGCTGATGTCGTTGCTCCTGCAATAAACCATGCGGAAAATGGTTTCATAGTGCGTCCTCACGTCTCATTTTGGTGGAACTACGGGGCTAACTATGGGCGCGTTGGCGTAGATGAACGACTAAAGTTTTCAAGAACAGGAGCAGCAGCGTATTTTAACAAAAATGGTAACCTTAAGAAAATTGGGGACCGAGTAAAGATTCCCGGTATGGATGAAACTCTCAGACGAATAGCCGAGTCAGGTCCCGATATTTTCTATACAGGATCAATTGCTGAGCAAATAGCAGAGGACATGCGAAAAAATAACGGCCTGTTATCCTATGAGGATCTATCAAACTATTCCACTACAATCACTGATCCTTTGAAGGGTACCTATAGAGGGTTTGAAGTCGCGACTAATCACCCTCCTGGCGGGGGTATCATGCTGCTCGAGATGCTCAATATTCTTGAGCATTTCGATCTTAGTACGATAGGCCATAACACTTCTGAATATATTCGGATAGTGGCAGAGGCCATGAAGCAGGCAACTGTTGATAAAGAAATGTTTGTGGGGGATCCGGAATTTGTGCAAATTCCTACTGATAGACTTCTATCAAAGGAAAACGCTTTATCGTGTGCAAAAAATATTGAGTTAGGAAATAAGGTAAATGTGGAAAGGGTTGGCCAGCCTGAGCCAAAAGACACAACGCATGTTGCAGTGGTTGACGAAAAAGGAAACTGCGTGACGATGACCCACTCACTAGGCATGCCATCGGGCGTTATCACTGATGGCCTAGGTTTTATGTATAACGGAGCAATGGGAGTGTTCGACCCTAGACCTGATCGAGCCGGTTCTATAGCTCCTGGAAAAAGTCGTTTCACATCGCTCGCCCCTACGATAGTGTCGCAAGGAGATGAGCCACATATTATTCTTGGAGCACCTGGAGGAACACAAATTGCAATGGGTATTTTACAGGCAATTCTAAACGTCATTGATTTTGATATGACAATGCTTGAAGCGGTATCGGCACCGCGATTTTCGTCCACGAGTAATATTATCGATGTAATGAGCAGAATTCCGACATATGTTACAAATAATTTGGAAGAGCAAAATTATAAAATAGAGAGAAGTCCTCTAACATTCGGTATAGCTGCTGTTCATGGGATACGTATCAAAGATGGCCAAATGGACGGCGGAGCCGATCCTGGTCACGATGGTGTCGCCCTCGGAATGTAGTTAAAATGACGAAAAATCCGGAAATTATTCCTTTTGATATCGAAAATGTCATAGCACGCAGAGCTCGGATGGGTTTAGTCGCCTTGGCAACTGATCATGTTATCGAACACGAATTGTTCCGACTTGTACATCCAGTTGAAGGAACACAGATTTATACCACCCGTATACCAATGGAACCCGAAGTCACACCTGAATCACTTCATGGAATGAAGCAACTGTTAACTAATGCAACAAAAACCCTGCTTCCCGGTGCCTCTTTTGACGTTATCGCATATGGGTGCACATCAGCCAGTGTAATTATAGGTGAAACAGAAATAGGTGAAGCCATTCAAGTCGCTCACCCAGATGTTGCAGTTACAACACCTATCACGGCATGCCTTGCTGCTTTGAAAACGCTTAACGCTACTAGAATAGGTCTACTAACTCCATATGTCGAAGCTGTTAATCAACCAATAAGAGAATATTTTAAAAGAAATAAAATAGAAATTGTAAGGTCTGCAACATTTTCTGAAATTGACGATAATCGAGCCGGGTTAATAACCCCTAGTTCCATTAGAAGAGCCGTCTTAGAGGTCTTTTCTGATCAAGATTTGGATCTTATTTTTATATCCTGCACAAGCCTTAGAGCAGCAGAACTCATCCCCGATTTGGAGACCGTTTTGGGGATACATGTAACCTCCAGCAATCATGCTTTGGCTTGGCATATGCTCCGATTATCCGGGGTTTTGGATCCACTTCCGAGTAAAGGGAATTTGTTTTTGTTATGAAATATTTTTAGAGCAATGGTTATATCGCTGTTCCAAAAACCCAATAGCATCTGAAAGATACCATAGATGAAAAGTAAGCTCTCTGCAGGCAGTCAAATGCCAGATATTTGTTTTTCCCTTATAAATGGAAATTCAATCCGTTTATCTGAAGAAACGTCGAACTGGACCCTACTTATTGTTTACAGAGGGCTTCATTGTCCTATTTGTAAAGGTTACGCCGCAAAGTTTGAAAACAAACTCTCTAAACTACAAGACATTAACACACAATTAATTTTTATATCCGCTGACCCAGAACAAAAAGCTACAATGTTTGCTGAAGAACTGAATCTTAAATCCAAAATTGGTTACGGGTTGACTATAGATCAAATGAGAAAATTGGGATTATATCTCTCTGAGCCTCGCCCGAGCGAGATTGATTATATATTTCCTGAACCAGGTCTGTTTTTGATAAACCCAAAAGGCAGAATACATATAATTGAAATATCCAACGCACCCTTTGTTAGACCCGATATCGACTTAATCCTTCGAGGCATCGATCATATCCAAGAAAATAATTATCCGATACGGGGTACGCATTAAGCATCTTTTAATATAATCTTTTTTTTAGAAAAACAGAGACATGTCTCATTCAATAAGAAAGGAAGCTTAAAGTGACAGTAGCGATGCCATTTGAACCAAGGGGTATCATCCCCGCCTGTTTACTTCCTTTTGACACAGAAATGAATATCGACGAAAAAAGTTTTCGATCTCATCTCAGAGACCTTGTTGCCGTTAATGGCATCAGCGCTATTACAATCAATGCACATTCAATGGAAGTACACGCTTTATCTATTGAGGAACAGGCCAGAACCACCGATATAACGCTCGATGAAATAGGAGATCAAATTCCTATTATTCATGGGGTTTACGCCGATGGTTCGGCCAACGCGGCGAGGATAGCAAAGCAAGCAGAGGAACGCGGTGCAAGATGCCTTCTTGTATTCCCCCCCAATACGCTTGCCATGGGCGGTCAAATGCGCCCTGAAATGGCGATAAGACATTTTGAAACAATCGCTTCGGCAACTTCACTACCCATCATCCTCTTTCAATATCCACTTGGTCCTGGGCTTGGCTATCCGATTGATACATTATTGGAAATTTGCCATCGAGTTTCCCAGGTCCGAGCCATAAAAGATTGGTGTAATGATGCAGCGTTACATGAACGGCATATTAGGGAGCTAAGATCGCTAGATACACCCGTCAATATACTTTCGACGCATAGTGCATGGCTACTTTCTTCACTAGTCCAGGGTTGTGACGGCTTGCTATCCGGTGCAGGCAGTGTGATAGCAAATCTGCAGGTTGCTTTATTTCGAGCTTTCCAAAATGGAGAGTTGGAAGAGGCTCGGCGAATAAATGATAAGATATATCCAACTGTTAGAGCATTTTATGATGCCCCATTTCTCGATATGCACAACCGCATGAAAGAAGCCTTGTTTTATTTAGGGCGACTTCCCGAGGCACATGTTCGTCCTCCTCTTATGAAATTACATAAAGGCGAAATTTCCAAAATCGAAAAATGCATGGATGCCGCCGGATTGACACCGGAGAATGTCTATCAAAATGTAGCGTAAACAAATTTTTATGCTGTACGTTTGTGATCAAAAGAACTGATAAAGTCTTAACTATTTAACATTGGTTTTGCTTGCTAGCGTTTTAGTCATCCCGTATCTCGTTTTTTTCCGCCCGCTAACCGGTCTATAGCTTCTCCCAGGATCCCTTTGGGAAGAAAAATAATAAATAAAATTAACATTAGCCCGTACACCGTGGTGTCAAGACCCGCTAAATCAATTCCCTGTGTCCTCAAAGAGGTAATTAAATTTCGAAAAACTTCTGTCATTAATAGCGTAATAATTGCGCCTATTGTTGGGCCCATCATTGTATACAAACCACCAACAACCACTGCAAAAACGATTTGCAGAGAAATTCCTATACCACCAATAACTTCCGGACCAATGAACATTTGATATTGGCAATATAGAGCGCCTCCAAGCGCTGTTAAAACGGCACTCAGCATTGTAATTTTAAGTTTACTCGCAGTAACGTGAACACCCGCTGCCGCAGACGCATCTTCGTCCTCAGAGATCGAGTCTAAAGCAAATCGCATCATCGATCTGTCAACAGCTCGCCATATTAAAAGTCCAATTCCCCATGCAATTAATACTACGAAGTAAAACACCTCTTTGTCTGCAAATTGGATCGCTACTATAGATGTTCCCTCGCCATGACGTTCCGGTGTAAAGCCCAAAGAACCGCCGGTGGTATCGCGACATGCTATAATTACTAATTTTACAACCTCACTCAAGGCAAGCGTTACAAGAGCAAAATAATGACCCACTATCTTAAATTGAAAACAAGGATAGGCAACTAGAAAGGCCATTATTGCCGCTGTAATCATGGCAGCAGGGATCCCTATCCATGGAGAAATACCCCCATAGTTCCACAATAGCGCTGTAACGTAAGCCCCTATACTCATGAATGCGCCATGCCCCAACGAGACAAGTCCGAATCGCCCCATTAATGACCACGCGGTATAAACAAGCGACCAAATTAAAATCATTATGATAAGATGTAATGGGTACTGTGGGGCAACAAAAGGAACCGCTATTAGGAGAACACCAATTATGTAAGGAAGTTGTTTCATCATTACTTCTTCCCCAATAAACCTTGAGGTCGTATGAACATCATAACAATGAAAAACACAAAAGCTAAAACATACCCCCATTCCATTTCACTATAAAGCCCACCAACACTGATTATTATCGATAAAATAAAAGCAGCAACAAACCCGCCTATCATATTCCCCAGACCGCCCAGAACACAGATGATGAAGGTAATTGGGCCAAAGCTTATACCCACAAAAGGATGAACATCATATTGCAAGACAAGTAGACATGCCGCCAAGCCGGCAAGCCCCCCGCCTACCAATGCTGTAACCCAGTATACCTTTTTAGAGTCAACGCCCATTAGTACCATAACCTCTCGATCCTGGCTGATAGCTCTAATTGCTGCCCCGATATACGTCCGTGTCAGAAATAAATAAACGGCAGCCATTCCAACCAAAGCAACCCCAAAAGCTAGTAAGCGCGCATAACTGAAATACATTTCGTTAAATTCTAGAATTGGAAGCCTTAGTCCTAAATTCCGGAATTCGATGCTGAACATAAGCGTGGCTGCACTTTGTAGAAAGAACAGTAATCCGCCAGTTGCCAATAACTGGTTTATTGGCGGCGATCCTAAAATAGGCGCAATTATCAGGACATGGACTAGGAGACCCAGAATTGCGACTAGCCCGATTGCAGCTACCGCAGCTAGTAGAATTGGCACATCATAAACACCAGCCAGCCAATACATTGTGTACATACCAAACATCACCAGCTCTGCGTAGCAGATCCATACAACGTCTACCACACCAAATATGAGATTAAGTCCCAACGATAGAAGTGCCAAGACCCCCCCAAAGAGGATGCCATTAATCAATGCTTCTAACAGAAATATATCAAAAATTTCGTCCATTAATCCTTATCCTTAAGCAAAAGGCTAAAGTCCCATATACGCCTTACGAACGGTTTCACTCTCGAGTAAATCTGACGACTTACCGCTATCTATTAATTGACCTGCTTCCAATAAATAAGCTCTATCAACCACCTTAAGAACCTGCTGTACATTCTGCTCAACGATAAGAACCGTGTATCCTTCTTCTCTTATTCTGCGAACAAGTCCAAACACTTGTTGGACCACAACAGGCGCCAACCCTGCCGATGGTTCATCCATCAATAATAGTTTCGGTCCAGACATTATCGCCCGGCCGATGGCACACATTTGCTGTTCGCCGCCCGACATGGTACCTGCTAGTTGATTTCTTCTTTCTTTCATTCGCGGAAAAAGTTCATAAACAAAATCTAAGCTCTTTTTACTATCTCCTCGCGCTTTCTTAGCAAACGCGCCTAGCTTTAAATTGTCCTCCACAGTCATTCCGGGAAATAAACGTCTGTTTTCTGGAACATGCGCTATGCCTAATTCTACAATTTGATGAGGTGGAATTGTTGTTAAGGACTGCTGTTCCATCGTCAGGTTGCCTGAAAATGGAGCGGTCATTCCTGAGATCACCCTCATTAACGTCGTCTTTCCTGCACCGTTCGGTCCTATAACAGCCACAGCCTCGCCCGCATTCACCTCTAAGGAGATATCAAAAAGGGCCTGAAACGTTCCATACCCTGCATTAACGTCTTTCAGCTCAAGCATTTATATCTTCTTTCCAAAACCTCTATCCTATGCCATTTCTGCATAAATGGGCGATCAATTACCGCTACCAGACTCGGCCGACGCTTGTGCGTCTTCCGAATCAGATCCTAAATAAACCTCTATAACTTTAGGGTCGTGGGCGACCTCTGTCGGCAATCCTTCCGATATTTTTTCTCCGTGATCCAATACCATCACGCGGTCGACTACTCGCATAAGTACTCCCATTATATGCTCCACCCATATAATAGTTATACCCATCTCAGAACGAATACGCTTCAGCATGTCTGCTGCTTGATCCATTTCTGAATTATCTAATCCACCCAGGCTCTCATCAGCTAAAAGAAGTTTCGGTCCGGTCGCTAATGCCCTTGCCAATTCCAGCTTCTTCAAACCGGCGGCGCCTAGCGTTGATATTGCAACGCCATGATCCGTCGGAAGTCCAACCATTTCCAGCGAAGTTTTGGCCGCATCGAAAGCCTGTTCTCTACTTCCGATGCCATCCTGACCAAAATAACCAGCGACCACGACATTTTCAAGAATTGAGAGTCGATGAATAGGCCTTGGAATTTGAAATGTACGCCCAATTCCTAAATGGCAAATTTTATTGGGTAATTTCCCGCCTATTTCAGCCCCTTTGAACTTTACAGAGCCTTCCGTTGGTTTGAGGGCGCCAGAAAGCATGTTAAAAATCGTGCTTTTTCCCGAACCATTGGGACCTATCAAGCCAACAATTTCACCTTCGTCCACCTTAAATGAAACGTTGTTCACTGCGGTAAAACCGCCGAACCGTTTAACTAACGATTCGACGGCAATAATTGGTTCACTCATTATCAATTATTTCGCGTAAGGCGAACTTTTTGGTAACGGCAGAACCGGGTCAACCGTCTGTAATGGTGTAGGCCATGCTATTTTTGCTTTACCATCTATGTATTGAACAACCACTGGAAAAGCACGTTCATTTTGTCCGGCCATGTCAGCACCCTTAGGTTGGAATTTGACACCATACCCCATTAGCGTACCACCAACTGGAATATCCGTATCCGATGATGCTTTCCTTAAGGCCTCAGCACTAATCCCACCATACTTTTTGATCGCTCTGGGAAGAACGTCGTCAAAAAACGTGTATACATTACTCGCAGCCATACCTACATGGGCGGAAAATGTTTTTACATCTGGTTGAGCTAACTTGTATTCTTTACCAACCATCTCAGTGATTTTTCCAAGCCCTGAGGTCAATGTCTTTGGATCAATTAACCATATAGAAACAGGATCAACGTTGTAGATATAATTCGCATCGTTTCCAAATGCTTCATAAAGTTTATCGGGAACTCCATAACCAGCCCCATGTCCGATCAAAGCTTTCCAGCGTAATCCAAGCTCTCTACTTTGGCGCAAAAACAAAGTAATATCGGGGTTATAACCTGTGTGAAATATCACATCAGGGCGTTTTCTCTTCAACTTGGTTACCAACGAAGAAAGGTCAGGTGAAGTAGCTGCATAACCCTCTTTAAGAACTATTTTGAAACCGTGCTTTTTAGACCCTGCTTCGTTTCCTCCGGCAACCCCACTACCATAAGGCCCATCTTCATGGATTATAGCCACCTTTAGTTTTGAAGGATCAATCCCCAATTTCTTTTTCGCGTAATGTGCCACAAAATCAGGTGATGTTGTTCCAAACATTCCTCCATGGGGTTGAATGCGAAACACATTCTCGAGATTTCGGCCTTTTAAAACCGCAGGGGAAATACATGTTGTAATCCACATAAATTTCTTCATGGCATCAACTTTTGCCGAAACTGGAACACACTGAGCGCTTGAATAGAATCCCATCAGCATATCAACTTTTTCTTGCTCAATAAGTCTTACAGCCTCGTTGATTGCAATTTCCGGTTTAGATTGAGCATCGGCATAAATTGCGTTGATCTTATACCCTTCAACTCCCCCGATTGAGTTGAAGTAATCAATCATGATTTTTGCACCAAGTGCATGCAACGATGACCCTCCTGCTGCAAGGGGACCGGTGTAATCGTAGATAACTCCGATTTTAATTTCCTTGGCACTCAGATTCGCGGGCAAAGAGAGCATTGCAAGGCCTAAAAGGCCAGCCGCAAAACCCTTCAAATATTTGGAAATTGACATTTGTGTATCCTCCCTAACACGTAACGCTTTTTCTCGTTTATTTTTTGTGTCGAAAACCTTGCACGACAAAAATTAAATTAGCAAGTGTCACTCGACTTTTTTTAAAATAAAAAGGGGACTAATCAGAAAAAAATGACTCAAATCTAATATCTATTATTTATAGTAAATCCCAAAAAATATTGAATAAATCTTAAGTGACTTGGTTTTTCTGCCAACTTTTATTTTGCAATTCATTAGTTCCGAATTGGAAATTAGCCCTTGAATAAAGGAACCCCTGTACAATTGCTAAATCAAAAACATCACATATCTATCCTTTTAAAAACTAATAGGATCTTCTTTCCATATAGTCTTTGTTTTTTGTAAAATATTTATTGATTTATCGATGCTCTGATCGTGTAAAATGACTACTAAAGTGCTAGATGTTTATCAATCACGTTTATTCGGCAATAGATTTTTTTTCAAACAAGGGATAGAATTATGGACTTTAATCTTCCGAAGGAAATAGAGAGTTATCGCGAAGCGGTACGTGACTTCGTAGATACGCATATCATCCCTCTCGAAGCCGATAGATCAAATTATGACCACCACGAAAATATTGCCCCTAAAATTCTGAAGGAGACACAGGACAAAGTGAAGGCAGCAGGCTTGTGGGCACCACAAATGCCNAAAGATAGAGGNGGATTNGGATTCAATCAAATTGGAATGGCCGCNTCTTATGAAGAGATGAACAGATCTATTTTTGGGCCCGTTTGTTTCAACTGCTCAGCCCCNGATGATGGNAATATGTTCGTGCTCAACCGNGTNGCAACTAANGAACAAAAGGATAAATGGTTGCAACCTATTATANATGGNGATGTTAGATCGTCTTTTGTAATGACTGAACCTCACCCTGGTTCTGGTTCCGANCCNTCTATGATGCTTACAAAAGCTGAACCNGTCGGNAATTCCAAATGGAGAATAACGGGACATAAGTGGTTCATAACTGGAGCCGAAGTTGCTGAACATTTCATATTAATGGCTAAAACGTCTGATGACCCTAGAAAAGGGCTTACTGCTTTTATGTTTCAAAAGGACCAACCTGGCTGGGAAATTATTCGCAGAATAGAAATAATGGGACCGGAGGAACATGGTGGGCATTGCGAGATAAAATTCGATGGTCTTGAAATTGATGACGCAGATCGTATCATGGAGGTAGGTGATGGCCTTAAACTTACACAGATAAGATTAGGCACCGCCCGTTTAACGCACTGCATGCGATGGTTAGGTTTAGCTAAAAGATCAATGGAAATAGCTACCGACTACGTGGAAAAACGTGAGAGCTTTAATATTAAATTGGCAGATAGAGAGAGCGTTCAGATGATGCTGGGCGGGCTAGCAGCAGATATAGAATTAGGGCGATTAATAACCATGCGCGCGGCCTGGAAGCTCGCTAATGGTGACTTTGCACGTAAAGAAGTTTCTATGGCGAAGAACCACGTAGCAGACACTTTGCAAAAAGCAGTCGATACCGCTTTGCAACTGAATGGTGCTAGAGGTTATTCAAAAGATACTCCGTTAGAATGGATCTATCGCTACGCTCGCCAAGCCCGACTCGTTGATGGAGCGTCGGAAGTACATAAAATGGTATTATCCCGATTTTACCGCAATGAACGTGATAACTTCTGGTCCTGGGGCATATGATTTGCCAAGTCCAGACCCACTCCGTTTAACCCAGTGGCTAGGAAAAACAACAGAGTCAAAGTTTATAAAACTAATTGATATCAAAAAATTAGATGGTGGCGCCCTCCATGAAAATTGGATTTGCCGATATTTATTTGGAGATGGACTTTTTAAGGGAGAGCAAGAATTTGTTTTGCGAATGGCGCCTTTAAACAAACTGCCTCAAAGTCTCACTCTTAATCAAGAATATGAACTCCTCCAATTTTTAAATGAGAGAGACATAAGCGTGCCTAGGGTGTTTTTCTTAGCTCCTCCATCAACCATCTCCGACAATGAAGTTTTATTAATGCAAGCTTTAAAAGGGACCACCAGCCCGATGGAGCTGCTGAAAAATGCCCATACATCTGAGAGTGAGAACACAATGACTCGCTTACTCGGACAACATTTGGCGCGAATACACAATATTGAGTTTAAGGCGGGTATTCTAAAATTTTTAAAGAAACCAAAAGTTTCTCCTGTGCAACAAAATCTTGTATTATTCGAAAAGATTTTGGACACAGTTGTATCACCACTACCGCTTTTGGAATGGGCAGTCCGATGGCTTAATAAAAATGAGCCCACGGAGCAAGATATACGATTATCACACGGTGATCTTAGGGTTGGTAATATAATGTTCAATAATACATCACTTACAGGGATTCTAGATTGGGAGTTTGCATCCTGGAGCGATCCGTTAGAGGATATTGGCTGGTTATGTGCCAGATGCTGGAGATACGGGAATGATAATAAAAGGGTTGGGGGCATCGGAGAATTAAACGACTTTATCAATGGTTATGATGAGATATCAAAAAGGACTACAAATTGGTCCAAGCTACCTTATTGGGAAATTTTAGCTACTGTTAAATGGGCTTTGATTGCTCATCAGCAAGGACAACGACATCTACGTGATAGAAAGAAAAGATTAGAATTGCTTTTGACAGGGCAAAAAGCAGATGAAATAGAACATGATATTCTTACCCAAATAAAGAAATTCGACGGAACAGGTCATGCACGATAAACAAACGATTATGAATTTATTGAACACAATTCGTGATGTCTTGGATCAGGATATTTTCCCCAACTTATCTGCTAACCAACTCGAAACTGCAAAAATGACGCGATCCGGGCTTGATATTGTTATTCGGAGGCTGACAAAAAGCTCAGAAACAATTTCAGATCCAAAGATACAGGAAATGCCTCTCAATACCTCCCACTCTTTTTTAACAAACAACAAAAATTCGAAATATAAATTCTCGGTTCACGAATTAGCAAAAGACATTCGTGAAGGTAAATACGATGATAATCTTTTAGGACCAATTCTAGAAGAATTAGAGGAGCAAGTCTGTCAACGGCTCGAGTTATCTAACCCTGAATATCTCTCTAAACAGAAATTTACCCAACCTAATGTTATCTAACCTGACAATTATCAATAGACATTACTAATAATTTGATAAACTAATATGTTATCCAATATTAAACTTTTTTAGGTGAGTAATATGATTTATGAACTAAGAATTTATCATTGTATTCCAGGAAGACTGCCCGCTCTTCTTAACCGCTTTGAAACGATCACGCTCAAACTTTGGGAGCGTCATGGAATAAAACAAGCCGGCTTCTGGACAGTAGGAATTGGCGACTCTAATCAAGATCTTTATTATTTATTGGAATGGGAATCATTGGCAGACAGGGAGAAAAAATGGGACGCCTTCGCTACTGATCCCGAATGGTTGGAAAAACGGGCCGCCACGGAAGCAGATGGACAAATCGTTGCCTCTGTAAACAATCAGATTTTGATGCCTACGAAATTTTCATCTGTCAAATAATTATAGTTGGGGGTGACAAAGTTTAATCCCCCACCTAATAATTCTGTAATTTATCGATCAATGAGATTATAGCGAAAACCGCCAGTTGCATGACTGATGACATGGCCCATTGTAGGCGATCCAAAATGCGCTGGACATAACAGCGTATCGGTATCAGCAATACGCTCGAGCATTTCCGTTCTGCTAACAGCCGATTGGATGGGGTCCTCGCAGGCCCTGCTGGACCACTCGGGTCTGATCAATTGTAGAGGATGGTGTATTACATCCCCACTCATTAGCGCAGTGTTATCTCCGGACTTCAAATTCAGCATAACATGCCCAGGCGTGTGTCCTGGTGCTGGTTCTAGCCACATTCCATCATCGATTTGATGGCTGTCTTCAACGATTAAAGCTTGTCCAGCTTCCACGATAGGTAAAACACTATCCTCGTAAACTAACGGCACCGGCACTGCAGTTCCCGATGAATATCGTTCTTGCCACAATTCAAATTCATTACGCGAAAATATATATTTAGCATTTGGAAAAGTGGGCACCCATTTTCCATTTATCAGTTGAGTGTTCCAGCCAACGTGGTCAACATGCAAATGTGTGCATAAAACAAAATCAACTTCTTCAGGAACCACACCAACAGCCGCCAACTCAGCTAGAAATGGTCCGTCCTGCATATCCCATGAAGGTCTTGCTGGTCTTGGTTTATGGTTCCCGACACATGTATCAACTAAGATTGTGTGATGCGATGTCTTGATTATATAGGATTGAATACACAATATGACCTCAATGCTCTCTGGATCTATATATCTCGGCATAAGCCAGTCTCTATTGGCTTCTATTACATCTTTTGTGGCATCTGGAAAAAACGTATAGGTATCAAAAATAGGAACTTCGCTCTCAACAGCCCTCAATATTTGTAGCTCACCTAATTGATACATAACCCCTCCTATTTATTACATCATAATTTAACGTACTTTATCATTCATTAATTGGTTCATCTTGGATCAGAACCTGTGCTGGTGGTGCCGACCCATCTTTATTTTCCCCAAAATATAGAGTTCTATGTGGAAACGGCATTTCAATACCTTCTGCATCAAACCGTTTCTTCATTCTTCTAAAAAACTCCCGTTTTACACCCCATTGCATAATAGGTTGTGTTTTTATCCGAGATCGAATAATCACAGCACTGTCGGCTAACTCGTGAACTCCCATAACTTGGATAGGTTCAATTATTCGACGACCCCAAACTTCATCTGTTTGAAGGTCAGCAGATACTTCTTCAAGAATTTTACTGACAACATCAGTATCCTCGCGATAAGCGACCCCGATGTCCAAGAGTGCAAATGAATAATCTTTAGTAAGATTTTCAACTGTTGTGACATCGCCGAATGGAACTGTGTGAACAGTTCCACCTACATCCCGCAACTTAATTGTTCTAATCGATAAATCTTCAACTACGCCTGTATGACCGCCAACGGTGACGACATCACCAACAGCAATTGTATCTTCTATCAGGATAAATAATCCAGTAATGATATCCCTTACCAAGGCCTGAGAACCAAACCCTACAGCCAAACCCAATACACCGGCTCCAGCTAATAGAGGAGCTATATCAACACCCAATTCTGCTAATATAATAAGCCCCCCAAACACAATCAGAGCGATTAGGATTGCTTTTCTAAGAAGAGGAAGAAGTGTTTTACTTCGGCTCCCCACTTTTTTTCGCGCGTCTTCACCACTGTTTTCAGCTAACGCTTTAGAAATTGCACTTGAGGCGAATTCCCAGCCAATAACGCAAAGTATCAATACAAACAGGATAGTTCCTGAACCTTTGACTATCTTTGCACCAATTGCTGGCGGGATGGTTTCATATAAGTTGATCTGCCAACCTGAAAGACAAATTAACAAAACACAAATTCCAATAAAGACATCTACAACGCGCCTCATAACCGGTCGATAAAGATTACTGCGGTCTTTGAGCCCCGGAAATTTCTCGTTTATACTAGGCTCAATCCTAAAAATACGCTCTATGGCACGACCAAATAAAAATGAGAGAAGTAAACCACCAAGTACGGCAAACATTGTGATTAGTGTCGCTGTTATGAGATAAATAAAGCCATTTTGCGCCCCAGAACTAAACACACAAAATACTACGAAAACGTATATGAGTGCCAAGACATGCCAAGTATCGGCTATTCTATTTCGAATTGCTCCAACGCCAGTGCCTCTTATAAAATTAGAAAACTGTTCTTTTGACTGCAGAACTACAATTGAAACCATGCCAGCGATGATCGCCGCAAAAACAATATCAATAGCTAGTCGCTGGTTGAAATTTTGAGGATGCGCAGCCATTTTTGAAATTATAAAACCAAGTACTCCAATTGTAGCAATTCGCATTATCCAAACATATAAATAGGCCGTTGTCCTCGAGGCCAGTGGGATCGGCCGCAACAACTCTGCCTGTGGCGCAAGTACGATTCTTGCAATCACCCCTATACCCGTAACAAGAGCAATACCGTTTATAAATAATTCTGCCAGCTCTGCTGCCTGTATTGATCGGGGGACTAGAGTTAATACTAAATAACCCACCACCAAGATCGCGCCAACAGAGGTTGCCTCCAAAACTCCCCGTAATAGCCCTGTCATCAAACGGTCTCGAATTGTCTCAGATGTAGCCTCCCGTAATCGATGAATAGTTCGTTTAAACGCTCTTTTGATTAACCATTTTGCAGAGAGCGCTATAAAAACAGGGAATAGGAGCCCCGCAAAAATAAGTTCCAGCCAATATTCTTGCTTTTCTTTGGTCGATAGCTGGTCGATCATCCATTGAGGGGCATCACTTATGTTGTTTAAGTTTTTAATTGTCTGCGTCAATGCATCGAAAAATTCTTCCGTCTGCATTCCCACCGCACGCATTAAATTACCGCCAAAATCACGGGAATTTAAGTTTTCCCTGTTCGATTCATCTGATCTGTTTTTTTTATCTGGTGCAGGTGCCTGTTCATTTCCAGCGACTATTTGCTTCAAACTATCCAGAAACAGTTCTCGTTTAATCGGGTTTTCAATAACCTCTATTAAATTTTCTACGGTTTGGGTGGCTGCGGCTGAAGCCGATGTCGTATGACTTTCCTTTGCACGGCTTGCCTCGACTTGTAATAGAGCCACACAGCCCACAATAATTATCCAGATAAATCGTCTCACAAACAGGCTCTCTTTTCGCATATCAAATGACTATACTACTCTTGGGACATTACAAACCCTTAATCTTGATAAAGTAATTACATTTTTTTCAGATAATCTAAAGTTTTGAATCGTCTGCCGCAATTATTGGTTCTGGGGCTGGATTACCCAGAACCAAGTCGGCTCCCTTCTCTCCTATCATCATTGCTCCGGCGTTTAAATTAGCCGACAACATTGTGGGCATAATAGACGCGTCAATGACGCGGAGATTCGCTATTCCTTTAACGCGCAAATTGTCGTCAACTACTGCCATTCGATCACTATCAGGTCCCATCCTACATGTTCCCATAACGTGATATGTTGTGCTACCCCAATGCCTAGCAGCATCCAGCAATTCATCATCACTTTCAATTTCAGAGCCAGGGTATTCTTCCCCATCAAAATAGGGGAGCATAGACTTTGTATGCATCAAACTCCTAGCGAGTTTCATAGCTTTAATCGTAACCGCACGGTCGCTTTCTTCGACTAAATAATTAGGTTGTATTATTGGCTTTTCGAATGGGTCTGCTGATCGCAACCGCACCCAACCTTTACTATCTGGTCTGTGTTGCCAGGCGGCAACTGTAAACCCGGGATGATCGGCCAGTAGACCGTGTTTGCCTAACTTATAACTCGCTGGTGCAAATACAAATTGTATATCGTTATTTTTAGCAACGGGATCAGAGTGCCAAAACCCATAAACCATGGAGGGGCTAAGGTTCAGAATACTCTTCCCACCAATGAAGTATTTGGCGATCTCTCCAAAAAGTTTTATGCCCTTTGATTGTTCATTAATTGTTTCTACCCCCTTAACACGAGCACAAAAACGAGGGGCGTAATGATCACGTAAATTTTCCCCTACACCAGTTAATTCGTGGACAATTTTGATCCCCAAAGATCTCAAGAGCTCTGGTTCTCCAATACCCGAAAGCTGCAAAAGTTGGGGAGAATTAATTGTTCCGCCCGATAAGATAACCTCTTTTTTAGCAGAGACTTTTGATAGCTTACCTCCTCGTCCACCTTTACTAAATTCAACACCATGTGCCGTTTTATTATCTAGTAAAATTCGCGTTACGAAGGCATTAGTTACAACTTTTAAATTTGATTTTTTTTTGACTGGGTTAAGAAACGCGCGGGCTGTACTAACCCTCCGTCTTCGATAAGTCGTTCTTTGAACATAAGAGATACCCTCCTGGAGAGCACCATTGTAATCTGGATTTCTCGGTATACCAAGTTCCTCTGCTCCGTCCATAAACGCCTCACATAAAGGATGTTTATAATTCAAATCCGTCACCTGCAGGCTACCGTCCCTGCCACGGAACATATCATCACCAATGCCAATCCTTTGTTCGCATTTTTTGAAATATGGTAAAATATCGGCATAGCCCCAGCCTCTATTACCTCTTTGGGCCCAGGTGTCGTAATCCAGCCGCTGCCCTCTATTATAAATATGTCCATTGATAGAACTAGAACCGCCGAGAGTTTTACCTCTTGGGACATCGATAGTACGGTTGGCAGTCCAATATGTAGGTTCTGCCTCGTACATCCAATTTATTTTTGGATTATAAAGTGTCTTTATAAAACCAGCCGGAATATGAATAAATGGATTCCAATCAGGCGGTCCCGCCTCAAGCAAGCAAACTGTATTTTTTCCACTTTCTGTAAGACGATTGGCTAAAATGCATCCAGCTGATCCAGCACCAACCACAACATAATCAAACTCAGTTGACATCAGATGTCTCCACTAATCAGATATAATTATGGGCTCCAGCGCAGGCTTATCGAGGATCATATCAGCTCCCTTTTCTCCAATCATCATCGCTCCTGCATTTAAGTTTGCTGATAACATTGTTGGCATAATCGAGGCATCAACAACTCTTAGATTATCAATACCTCGGACACGCAATTTGTCATCCACCACGGATGTTGCATCACTAGAGGGTCCCATCCTACAGCTCCCCATTACATGAAAGGTCGTTGTCCCACGTTCGCGGGCGATCTGTAATAACTCATCATCTGTCTGAATATGATCCCCTGGGTATTGTTCGAACTCAAAATATGGCGCCAGTGGCTTGGTTCTCATTAATCGACGAGCTAACCTCATTCCCGCTATTAAAACCTTTCTATCCTCCTCGGCCTCAAGATAGTTTGGCTGGATCACGGGGGCCTCGAAAGGATTATTTGACCTAATCTTAACGAACCCGAGGCTTTCGGGACGTTGTTGCCACGAGGCTATTGTAAACCCAGGCTGGTCATCTAATTGGCTCTGCACTCCCTCTTTGTAGCTCGCAGGAGTGAATGTCAGTTGCAAGTCATGATTTTTTACCGATTCATTGGAATGCCAAAAACAATACACCAATGTCGGACTAAGGTTTACAATGCTTTTTGCTCCCAAAAGGTATTTTGCTATTTCCCCCCAAAGCCTCGTCCCTCTAGCCTTTTCATTGATAGTAGATATATTTTTAGCCCTAGCGGTAAATCTTGGAGCGTAATGATCTCTCAAATTTAAGCCAACGCCTAATAGTTCGTGCTTAACCTCTATACCATGCTTTTTAAGCAGATCGCTGGGACCTATACCCGATAGTTGCAAAAGTTGCGGAGAATTAATTGCACCGCCTGACAAGATCACTTCTTTATTAGCCTTTAACTGTAAAGTGTGAGCATCTTTGATACCCTTTTTGTATAAAACCCCAACCGCACGCTTGCCATCTAGGATAATCTTGGTGGCTAATGCATTGGTAATAATTCTGAGATTTGGACGGCTTTTAGCCGGATTAAGAAACGCTTTTGCTGCACTGACCCTTAGTCGCTTGTGCGTGGTACGCTGGACATATGAGACGCCTTCCTGCTTTGCGCCGTTGTAATCAGTATTTGATGGAATACCTATTGAATTCGCACCTTGAATAAAAGCATCACAAAGTGGGTCCCTCCAATCGAGGTCATTAATTCTTAAATTGCCATCTCTGCCACGATAGGTTTCATCACCAGCACCTATTTTCTGTTCGCATTTCTTGAAGTACGGTAAGACATCCGCATACCCCCATCCCTTGTTGCCTTTTTGGGACCAGGTATCAAAGTCCATTTTTTGCCCTCGATTATAAACGTGACCATTTATAGAACTAGATCCCCCTAACGTTTTTCCTCTTGGTACAGCGATCACTCTATTTGCAGTCCAATCGGTAGCCGTTGTTTCATACATCCAGTTTATTTTAGGGTTTACCAAGGTCTTCATGAATCCCGCGGGAATGTGAATGAAGGGGTTCCAATCGCGTGGTCCTGCCTCTAACACACACACTGTATACCGTCCATTTTCAGTGAGACGGTTTGCCAAGACACAACCGGCAGAACCAGCACCGACTATGATATAATCAAAGTTATCCGCCAAAACTAATCTCCATGAAAAGTTATATTTTGAGATTAATCTTCCGGGTGTATAAAGTAAATCATATAGGCTATCAAAAAGGCTTTGCTGGCACCAAGACGCTAGTGGTAATAAGATAACTCATTAAAATAAAAATTTGACCGAGTAATGCCAGGACAACACTACCACCTGTTTATCTAGATGGAGACTGAAAAAGATAAACTTTTTATAAAACTTGAGGAGAGTCATTAGTAATGGAAGCAGGTGCTGCGTTAGTAAACACAATAATCAATGCTGGTATCGACACAGCATTTACAGTTCCAGGAGAAAGTTTCCTAGCCGTTCTGGAGGCACTAAGATCCAACCAAAACAGGATTCGCCTCGTCTCTGTGAGACAAGAAGGCGGCGGATCACTAGCGGCCCATGGATACGCACAAGTCAAACGAAAGCCAGCTGCCGTCTTTGTCAGCCGCGGTCCAGGCGCTGCGAATGCGTCCATTGGACTTCATGCGGCGCATCAAGATTCTATTCCAATGGTAATGTTTTTAGGCCAAGTACGCAGCCATATGAAAGGTAGAGAATCCTTTCAGGAAATTGATCCTAAAACCTCCTTTGGTTCAATGAGTAAAGCTGTTTTGGAACCTAATAGTGCCCAAGAAATGGTAACAATGGCTCGTCAAGCTATTGAGATATCGCAATCGGGGCGTCCGGGTCCTGTCGTCGTAGTGATGCCTAGAGATTTTGGGGAAACCAAAGTTGATGAAGATATTGAGACAAGACCTTATGAGCGCAAACAAGTGTTAAGTGATCAAAAATCTTCTAACGCACTAATTGATGGACTTAATAAATCAGTTAAACCTATTTTATTAGCCGGTGAATTAGCGCGTGGTGAAAATGTTCGTGATTTATTAATTCAATTATCTGACAGGTTGGGGGCACCGGTTATATCTGCCTACAGATGCCAAGATGTAGTAGAAAACCATCATCCATGCTACGCCGGCCACCTTGAAATTAACCCGGTTGAATATCAAGATAAACTATTCGAAGAGTCGGACTTTATCGCTGTTTTGGGTAGTAGACTGGATGGTATCACCAGTAGAGAAGAAACATTAATCAAAGATGACGATAAATGGGCCCACGTTCATCCGGATAACATAGTTCTCGAGCGCTTCAACTCCGATATCCCTGTCCAATCCGATGTTGTACCCTTACTCACAGATATTATGAACCGCATCGAACAAAAAGATCACAAAGACACAATTTGGCGATCGAAGGCACACAGTGATTATTTGAAATTTTCAACTCCGGGCAGTTACCCTGTAAATGGATCAGTTGATCTGTCGTATATTGCAGAAACTGCAAGAGAATTGCTACCTCCAAAATCGATTATACTCACTGATGGCGGAAGTTACGCTCGTTGGGTTCACCGATTTTTCAAATTTAATGCNCCCTTNACTCAAGGNGGAACCGCCAGCGGTGCNATGGGAGGNGGNGTGCCGGGAGCAATAGGTGCTTACTTGGCNANTAATGACGACCGNATGATCGTNGCNTTNGCCGGCGATGGAGGNTTCATGATGAGTGGCCAAGAGTTATCCACNGCTGTCAGGGAGCAAATNCCNATAAAAATTATCGTTTGTGACAACAATATTCACGGGTCAATTCTGAAAGGACAGGCCGATAAATATGGTNTAGAGAANGCTTTTGGAACGATTATGGACAGCCCTGACTTTGCCCAAATNGCGCGCGCGTANGGTGCGAAAGCATGGACGGTAAAAACAACCGACGAGTGGCGATCATCTTTTGAAGAAGCATTATCCCACGACGGCCCCGCACTAGTTCACCTTATTTTTGACCCTAGAGATATAGCTCCATATGGCAATGAAAAAGATGCTGTTTGATTCAATAATGAAGGGTTAATCTTTTTTATTCTTTCATTAATTTAGGAAGATAGGAATGCTTTGATAGCCTCTGTTTGGAACGGCACATTTAAGGCTGGAGCATGACCGCATCCTTTGCATTCTAGAAGTGTCGGACAGGGCCCTCTATTCAGCATTTCATCTGTAGTTTCAGTTGTTAATAGATCGGAATACTCCCCTCGGAGAAGAAGCGTCTTTGCGGTGATAGAATCGTACTCATCCCAAAGCGACCAGTCGTCCGGATGTACAACAAATTGGCGCACTATCTCTGGATCATAATGTGTAGTTAATCTCCCATTAGGCATCCTTCTAGAGGATGCCTCCACTATTTTTCTCCATTCATCACCAGGAATATAACCGAAAGGGGCATATATATTTCTAAGATACCGTTCTAATTCATTCATGGAGTCGAATTCTTGTGTTTTTCCTACATATGTTATAATACGCTCGATAGCGTCTTGGGCTAAATCAGGGCCTATATCATTAATTACCAAATGTGAAATACGTTTTTTCAACAAACCGCCGGCTGCCCACATCCCTAGAGATCCGCCCATCGAGGTACCTATCCAACGAATTTCCTCCATACCTAATTGATCACAAAGATCTAGCGCGATTTGAGTATAAACCTCAAAACAATAATCTTTGTCGCCATTATTGGACCACTGACTTAATCCACGGCCAATAGTATCAGGAGCTATAATTCTGTACTCATTGGCTAATTCTCTTGCCAGCGCATCAAAATCTTGGCCAACCCTTGCCAATCCATGCCATGCCAACACAGGCGAAAATTGAGGTTCACCCCATTCCAAATAATGAATCTCCCAACCGGCACAATTGATATATTTTGATATCGGTTGATTTTCCGGCATATTCTCCTCCCAAAATTTGAATAGTGTAGCTACCATCTGTTACAATTGTTAACTTGCGTTCTTCGACTCGCAAGCTAAAACTCAACCGAGAGTTAAAAAACTTTTTAATTTATGAGAATTCTATGCCTTTCGCTATATCTGTTGAAAATATTACTAAAAGCTTCGAAGAAAGTCGCATTATCGACGATGTTTCATTCAAACTTGCCCCTGGAACATCCACAGTAATTGTGGGCCCAGCCGCCTCCGGGAAGTCTCTTCTATTAAAATGTATATTAGGGTTAACATCTATCGACTCAGGAAATATCTCAATTAATGGTCTTACCGGGAGAAACAGATTAAAAGAAATGAATAACGTTGGCGTTATGTTTCAAGAAAATGCACTATTTGATAGCCTTACAGTGTGGGAAAATATAGCTTTTCGTTTAATAAGCCAAAAACGCATCTCAGAAGAAACAGCGAAGTCTATTGCCCGGGAAAAATTAAGTCAGGTTCACCTGAAAAATGATTCATTTTATAAATATCCAGCAGAATTGTCGGGCGGAATGCAAAAAAGAGTCAGTTTGGCTCGTGCACTTGTAACTGACCCTCAAATACTTTTAATTGATGAGCCAACCGCTGGACTAGACCCAATTTTGACAACGGTCATTTGTAATCTTATTGAGGCTCATAAAAGCAAATTTGGCTCAACAATATTAGCCGTGACGAGCGACATGGGGGTCGCACGAGAAAAATATGACCAGATGCTATATATTGAAAATGGCACTATCCAATGGTCCGGTTCACTAGAATCCTTGCAACAAACGGGAACCGAACCCGTCAAAGAATTTATACTTGAATAATACTCTAATCCTTATGCAGCCTGAGCGGATGATCTACCACTTGCAAATTTGTTTACCGCTAGGGTTAGTGCTTCAACTAAAAACTCCTTACCTGAAACGATCCTTGGATGAGGAGCTCCAATGCCTATGGCCAGCGGCCTGGACGACGGTCCATTCTTCAATAACGTGGCAACTACCCCTGCACCTGGCGTTGCTAGATTAGCCGTTATGATATATCCACTCTCACGTACTTCTTGAATACGAGCCATAACTTCAACTTCTTGAATTGCGTCCTCAGGCCGCTCGGTTTCAGTGTTAACCCTGCGTATCATTCTTCCTATTTCAGCGTCGTCTCTTTGACTTGCCAATACCAAACCGATGGCCGTCCTAAACATTGGCCTCAACATTCCAGGTCTAAGCTGAAATCTCAATCTTTGATATGAGTTAACAACATGAATATATTGCGCCTCGACCCCATTGAGTACACCTAAAATAACTGTATCGCCAGTAGTTGCATTTAAATCTTGCAACATAGTAAGCAGATTATCCTGATTTTGAGGACCGCCCATCAGCCAATTACCAAGAAGGCCAACACGAACACTCGGTGTGTAGGCGCGAGACCGCGTATCGTAGTCTACAAATCCTTGTGCTAAAAGACTCTTCATGAGAGCTGACATACTCGACTGTGGAACTCCCATCAATCTAACCAATTCCGAGATAGTTAGCGGGCGCTTAACATCTTCAAAACATTCGAATATTGCCATCACTCGTGCGGCAGATTTGACCAATCCCTCTGACATTTCTGTTCACTTTTTTTGTTTACAATCATCCTATACTAGGAGACATAGATATATCAGTCCATCACATATATGTTTTAAGTTGATTTGATCAATTTTTCATTAAAAAGCGACTTCACTGAAAATCCCTATTTACAAAATAATCACTCGAATTAATTGGGGTTTTTCTGACCAACAACAAAATCAAAAACATAAGATGCATCTTCAAGTTCATCCAAACTTAAGCACGAGCTAACTGTTTTCTCAGCCGCTTGGGCTCCGTAAACTGGAACTACGAGCGCCTTAAATTTTTCGCTCAACTTTCTTTCCTGCAAACTCGCATCAACCATTGGCAGGCCTGCATCCCAAAATTTTGTCAAAGATCGACCATCTTTTAGGTTGATAACAACTTCAGATTGCATCCTCGAGTCAAATTTTTTATCAATTATTTCTACTTTATTTCGCAAACTCACCAAATCATCCCTATTAGCGATGACATCATCGTAAGCCATTAGACTTCC
The DNA here is from genome assembly GCA_002709155.1 of Rhodospirillaceae bacterium. GTDB lineage: Bacteria > Pseudomonadota > Alphaproteobacteria > Thalassobaculales > Thalassobaculaceae > UBA7326. The sequence goes on along the minus strand of PAQA01000003.1, from coordinate 14,863 downwards.
AGTATTTATATAGGATAAAGCCATCGCTGCTGTATGCCGCATGCTAAATTTAACCTCTAATCCAGTGACTGGTTCTGCAATATTACAAACACTAAAATGAGTCTTTGGAACAAATTGCTTAACAGATGCCACCTGTTCTACCTTAATATTATTTTCATCGCGTAACGATTTTATTGCGTCAATCCCAGCATGAGTTAAATAGCAAGATGCGTGGTATTTAAAAAGGTTCTCCTCTACTGCAAGTTTTTCATTATGATTAATTTTGACTGGAAGCGCTTTAAAACCATCTGCCTGCGTAGCCGCAAAACCCTGTGCACATTCTATTGCATCTGGCCTACTCGTAAATCCTTTCTTGGCTAACCGAGCTGCCAGCAATCCATTCGAAGCTGCTTTTCCTGCATGCAGGGGTTTGCACATAGTCCCAAACATTGCCTTTAGTCCCGCAGCTTGTGTCGCTGCAATACCAAGCGCTGTAGTGGTCTGGTCCTCGTTTAAACCTAACAGTTTTGCAGCTGCCGCTGCAGCACCAAATGTCCCGTAAGTGGCAGTCCCATGCCAGCCTTTATCATAATGGGCAAAACCGCTCATTTCTGCTAATCGTGTCTCCACCTCATATCCGGCAATGAAAGCTGTAATAAATTCGATACCGGTCACCCTAATTTCGTCAGATATCGCCATCAATACAGGCACAACCGGGACGGTGGGGTGTCCATTCATCCGGGCGTTGACATCGTCATAGTCCAGTGCATGAGATGCCGACCCATTTACCAATGTCGCTTGGGAGGGGATAAGTTTTGCTTCATGTCCTATTAAACGTCCCTTGCCAGTAGCAGATTCCTCTATGGCGACATCGATGATCTTTTTTGTAAGTTCATCATGGGCCCCACCGACTGTCACCGCTATCCAGTCAAGAATGCAGTGCTTGGCCCATTTTATTGAATTTTCTGACAAATTTTCCAACTTTAACCCAGCCGCCATTGCACCCAGATCCTGGGTTGGCATTAGCTGATCAAAATTTGCATCAGTTATATCATTACTTGCCATAGCAACTCACCAAAAATGTTGATATAAACCAGACATATACTTAAAAAAATTATTTTTACGGAAGCAATAATTTATCAGAGTAGGAACCACGACTAAAAGTTATCACTTTGTCTTAGTATCCGAATACATAAAAATGACATCATAACAGCAACACTAACGATCAAACCAAAAATCACAATAATGCTATTACTTACAACAAGTGAATTGTTATGCAAAAAGCCTAAGCCTTCATCATAATGATGGTGAGCGCTTGCTGGCCAATTCACAAAACATAAAGCTAAAAACGACCCAATAAATGCTTTCATAAAATCAATCCCGTTACCGCATGTTAAAGAATATTAAAAGCTTACCTAAGAGACAAGCTCTTTTGAACTAATTCGCTCTCTATTCCAAGCGTATAATCCACTAGCAACGATAATTCCACCACCAAGACAAGTTATCAAATCTGGGACATCATTAAAAACAACGAACCCAAGAAAAGTCGCCCAAACTAAAACCACATAATTGAAGGGTTGAAGAGCACTGGCTTCCGATAAGGTAAGTCCTTTCATCACGCTTACATGAGCAAAAAGACCCAGCACACTTGCCAGAACAAGCCACCCCCATTCAGGAGCACTCGGGCTTTGCCAATTACTAGGCGCCATAAAACTCAAGACAATGAAGCCCACCAGTCCGGTGTAAAAAGCAGACGTACCAACCGAGTCATAACGTGCAGCCATTCTCGTCAATACTAGATAGATAGCAAAACCCAATGCTCCAAGAAGCGGAAGAAGTAACATTTCATTCCATCCGTCAAAACCAGGACGCAAAATTATCAATATTCCCAAAAAGCCCACAATAACAGCCAACCATCTTCTGTAACCAACCCGTTCGCCTAAGATTGGCACTGCCAATGCAAGAACCATCAATGGAACAGTAGCAGCCATCACATGTGCATCCGCAAGTGGCAAGTGTCGAAAAGCGTAGGTAAATAAAATTATTTCACCTACCAATGCTAACCCTCGCAGGATTTGTATTAATAACGCATTGCTTTTAAGAGATTTAATACCTCCGAGATATAAAGCTAACAACAATCCAAAAAACGCAAAAAATAAATAACGAACCCACAGTATTTCAGGAACAGGGAGCAATCCTGTCAGGTACTTGGACACTGCATCCATCGATCCGAATAGAATCATTCCCAATACATGCCAAACAATACCTTGCATTGCTGGTGTTAGATTGTTCAAAATGATGTCACCTGCTAAATTCGTAAGTATACACAATGTAATAAAATTTAAAATCCATCAAACCATGAAGAAGACGCTATAATTGGAAAAGAATATAATCTGATTATTACTTCTTTTACATCTTAAAATCATAGCCAAACAAGCCGGCTATTATTGAAACCTGATGATCGAACATTGGGCGTCCATAATGAATTTTACATCCTTTAGCTTTTGCTGCTTTAAGGATTGGCGTGTCCTCTGGATTCATTATAATCTCGGCAACAAGTTGATTAGGTTCTAACAAATCTGGCCTTAGTGGCAGATCATCATCGGGCATTAAACCTAATGAAGTTGTATTTATTATGATATCAAATCCATGAGGGTCTGCTGATGCCGCATTTACCGCTACTGATGGGTAAGCAGCTTGCACAGAATTGGCAAGCTCATCTGCTTTGGTTGAAGTCCGATTTGTTATAGTCAAGCTAGATACACCGCTATCTGCCAACGAAAATGCTATCGCCCTTGCCGCACCACCTGCACCGATCATTAATACCCTCTTATCAAAAACGGGGTAACCTGCAGCCAACATTCCATTCACAAATCCCGTACCATCGCAATTATCCCCAATCAACTTGCGATTATTATCGAATGCTGCAAAGTTAACGGCGCCAACTAAATTCCCCTGCTTTCCTATTTCATCGCAAAATTTCATAATAGGGAGTTTATGTGGCAAGGTTACAGCCATACCTCCAAAGTTGGGCATTGCTCTTAACCCTTCGACGACTGTCTCTAGATTTTTCGATGACACATGCAAAGGAACCATAACCGCATCAACTCCATATTTCTCGAAAAGTGGATTGAAAACAGAGGGGGCGCGAACATGATCTATCGGATCCGCAATACAGCCAAATACTTTTGTCTTACCAGAGATAGATAATGTAGCTTTCATGGCAAACCTCGATTTCGAACCAAAAATTAATTTCCTTATTTCGTGTTAATAAGGTGCGAGAATTATAAAGAGTATCGTTATCAAACTGAAATTGTGTATTGGCAATACTGAAATGCAAATATTTATAAAAAGTAATTTTTATATTTGGATTATATTTTTCTCTTTTGGTTTAGCAAACCCAGCAATGCCAAATGACAAACAAAAAAAATTAATGCATTATTTTCAAAGTGAGTATTTGAGTTCGAGACTTAAAGAGGCCGCGATTACCAATGACGCCTATCTAGGTTTCTCATGCGCCTATAATTATAACATTTCGATCCTATCAATATCCCAGCAACCTGATACTTCAATCATTTTTAATAAAGATATATCCCCCCACCCCCAAAACGGAATTTGGCGGATTCGATATGAAATTAAACGTTGCGATCAAAAAAATATTTATAACGTGATTTTGGGAGGCAACAAAACTGGTCCACCTTTTATAAGAATCAGCACACCTGGCATGACCAAAGCAAATAGTCGATTAGCGAAACAGATGAGACCGTATATTAGCCTAGCCGCCATGCAACGTGCGGATCTAAAAGAGTGCGCGAACCAAAGATTTGTAGACACAAAATATCTTACCAAAGAAACAAATACATTATGGGAAAACATGCGTTGGAGGCAGCTTGTTATTGAAATATGGAAAATTGATGTATGTGGTCGTTTGGTCACGTTACAGGTTGGTCATGGATCCAATATCTCCAATCCCAATAGGAATTTTGCAATCAAAAAATATAATAAAGCTGATTGGGTTTTGTCAGGAAGACGAGTTCCAACCTCTCAAGACCCTGAAGTTATTCAAAAACTTCTGTTAAAAGTCATAAAAGGGAACCGAACAGCTGTAATGGAATATCTATGGACCGCAGCTAACAGAGAGATCCCTCATGCCCAAACTCTGTTAGCTTTTTTATTCGAAAATGGTATTGAAGTTGATGCGAATATGGATAGGGCAGCTTTTTGGGCGCTTCGAGCAGCATATAACGATTACCCCCCAGCAATGCGTTTTATTGCATCAATCTATGAAAAAGGCACATGGATAACAAAGGATAAGAGGTTAGCTGGCGCCTGGAAAAAAAGAGCTGAAAAAGCAGAAATTAACGCGAAAACACAGTAATTTCATAGTGTGTTTTCACGAGATATTGCAAATTAAACACGGCAATAACCTCTACTTTATCTTCAAATCGACAGGCCTAAATCCCAAGATTTTTTCGAAACGCTCCTGATATTTTGGCCAAACTTCAGGATTTACCAATCTTGGGGGTTGATTTCCACGAAGTAAAGCGACCCATTGCTCCGCCCCTCCAACCGACATATTGGTGTTAGCTTCTTTTGTTATTCCCGCATGATGGGGCGTTACTAAAACATTATCTAATTTCATAAGACAATGGTCAGGCCCAGGAGGCTCTTTCCAAAACACGTCAACTCCCGCTCCAAGAATTTCATTTTGTTCCAGGGCACCGGCTAATTCTTCTTCATTAACTATTCCGCCGCGGGCGGTGGTGACGAAAACAGCATCATTTTTCATAATAGCAAATTGGTTCGCCCCGAACATTCCTAGTGTTTCATCTGTTCTTGGACAATGCACGCTTATAAAATCAGACTCCTTTATTAAAGTCTCGAAATCAACTTTTAACGCCCCTCTATATTTTATATCACTTTCGCTGACATAGGGATCATAAGCTATAACACGCATTTTAAACGCTAATTTACAAAGTTCTGCCGTTCGGGTTCCAATTTGTCCTAATCCTACTACCCCGAGTGTTTTACCAAGCATCTCTGTACCGGTTAACTCCATACGATCGAGATTATTTTCCCTCCTCAAACGCCTATCTGCCTGGATCATTTTTTTAGAGACGGCCAGCATCATCCCAAGGGCATGTTCGGCTACAGACTCTTTATTGGTACCTGTTTGATTCACAACTACAATACCTGCATCTGTACAAGCTTTAACATCAATATAATCATACCCTGCCCCCGTAGACGATACTGCAACCAAGTTTGGAGCGCGTAAAAGTAGTTCGCTTTCAGGGAACCACGGCTCAATTAGTTCCGTCCTGGACTGCACCTGGTACCCATGAGCTCTAGCCATTGCAGCATCATTATAAGCTCTATCATTGTTATAACGAAGCCTTTCAACCTGAATATCGTCCGCTTTCTCTAATACTTTGTGTGCGGCATTCGTATCCATCCAATCCTCGAAGTAAACTAATCTGCTTGCATTCTCACGCACTTTCTCTTCTCCTTTCATTCTAGGCACAAGAATTTATTTGCCGCTAAAAACCGTCAAATCAGTTCTATTAGCATTTATAAAATCCCAGTCGTATATCACACCTAATCCCGGCCCATCCGGTACCGGAACGCATCCATCCGATCCGACACATTCTAGTAAATCTGTGTATCCGCACGAATAAACTGGAGGGACCGCATTAGGACAATCAGGCCCGACTAAAGCTACTTCGTAGAAGTTTGAGTTACGCATAGCCCCCATAACGTGCCGATGGGCCGGGCCACAAGCATGAACCTCCACATCTATGCCAAACGCTTCTCCCAAATGAGCGATCTTCATTCCTCCCGTGATCCCCATATCATATTCAGGGTCCATCCTTAGAAAGTCCGTACCTCCGGCAATCAAAAAATCAGCTTTGGGCTCCACCCCGCGTATATGTTCCGTCTGTAAAAGCGGCGTTTTTATCATTTCACGCAAGCGCTTGTGGGCAAAAGCTGAAACACCAGAGTCGCGGTAAGGGTCTTCATACCAAAAATAGCCTCCCTCGTCGCAGGCGCGACCAACATAAATAGCATCAGCAAAAGTTCTCAACTCACAGGCAGGGTCCAACATCAATGTCATTCTATCTCCAACCTGTTTTGCTACATGCAAAACATTAGCAGCTTCTTCGCGCGCGTCACCATCATTCCAGCCATGTACTTTAAAGGCTCGATAACCCAGGTCGTAACATTGCTCTGCAAAATCTGCGAACGCCTCCTTTGAGTCGAGACCACCATTTCGATCTCCATGATAAGTACTTGCATAGGCGGGCAGTCTTTTCCTGTAACCACCCAAAAGGGTGCTTACAGAACATCCCAGTTGTTTCCCCGCCCAATCCCATAGCGCTATATCTAGTGGTCCCTGCCCCATGTGATCAAATTGTCTCAATTCCCTTTTCATGTCATCGTAGATGCCTTCCCTGTGCTCCGCGTCTCTTCCAATTAATTTTGGTGCAAGCATTTTGGCCTGAGCACACGTTGAGGGCGTCCCGCACCAATGAGTTACGTATTCCCCACGGCATCCATCTTCTGTCTCTATTACAACTGCGAACTTAGCCACCTCAGAAATACTTCCCTTGGAATACCCCACCGCTCCTACAGAATCTGCGCCGGTCATATTACCGAGATTAACAGCATCAAAGGTGAATTCATGGATCTCGACTTTAGTTATTTTAGTCATCAGCTATATCCCTCCGGAGCAATAAAACCACCTAAATTGGTCTCTATAAGCTTAGAAAAATGCATGGTCGTTAAATCCTGCATATAAGGACCTATGATTTGTAAACCGCACGGTAGTCCGGAACGCGTTAATCCGACCGGTGCGGACGTTGCTGGTAAATATACCACCCCAGGTAATCCTGCCCAAAACAACTGATCAACTGTTGGCTCCTGACCGTTATTGATAGGTATTGTCCTATCTGCCCTATCACCAGCTTGATCATGGGGAAAGGCAGCAGACGCCGCCACAGGGGTCAAAAGTAAATCATAATCTCCAAAAAATCTCTCCCACTGTCGTTGCAATAACTCCCGCTCATTATTCCAAGCCAGCCACTCGTGATGTGACATTGTTACTGCTCTATCAACGATAGTTTTATAACTAAAGTCTTCTGGATCGCTTTTGTTGGCGCGTTCTCTGTGTTCCTCTAATGCTTCTTTACTCAATCTTTCCCCGGTCGCAGCTCTTAGCAACATTAGATAAATTAAATTTGCTCTTTCAAGATCCTCAACCGGTTTTACTTTATCATCTATTTTGACACCAAGCGTTCCAAGTCGATCTATGGTGTCTTGAAGTTGATCCGTTAATTCATTGTCTTGGGCACAGCATGGGGCTTCCAATAAAACGCCCACTCTAAAATCACTTATTTCTCTTTTCTTAGTTTCTGGGAGCGTTAAACTCAGGCCTGCGGCATCCCGTCCCGTCACACCTGCCATCGTCAAAGTTGCTATTCTTAAATCATCAGCTCCTCTTGCAAGCGGCCCAATAACAGAAATATCCGACGGAACATCATTACCAGGTAATGCGTGCCCGACTTTGGGTAGAATACCCATTGTTGGCTTGTGTCCAAAAATTCCACAGTAATGAGCTGGATTTCTAATGGATGCACCGATATCACTCCCAGCATCAATTCCGGTTAATCCGGCTGCCAACGCAGCAGCCGATCCTCCAGACGAGCCGCCCGGGGTTCGGGTAACGTCCCACGGATTATTCGTAGTCCCGTAAATTTCGTTAAAACTCTGCCAATCCGACAACATCAAAGGGACATTCGTTTTGCCAAAAAGGGTAACACCCGCCTCTTTCATACGCTTAACAGCGAGGCAATCATTATCGGCTATATTATTCTTATGTGCTGGCACACCAAATGTTGAGGGCTGTCCTGCCACATCAAAACTCTCTTTTATTGACATGGGTACCCCATGAAAAGGCCCCCATATATCTCCCGCTGCAAGCGCGGTATCTGCTTCTTTAGCCCGTACTCTCGCACCCTCTGGATCCAAATGAATAATTGCATTTAGAGAGCCGTTAAATTGTTCTACCCTTTCTAAGTAGAATTCAAGCAGTTCAAGACATCCTATTTCTTTTTTTTTAATTTTATCAGCCAGTTCAAGAGCTGTTGAAAAATGTAAATCTGACATCTGTTATATTCCGCTTCAGTTATTGTCCAAAATGTTATTTCACAGTAATGATATTAAACATTATTCAAGCTTTTTCGAAGTCAGTAAAAAAACAAATCAGTCCTTTGCTTTATTCAACCGGCCTAACCTTATTTCAGGAGTTATCCAAAAAAGGCTTATACAAATCAACGTCGAAAAAATTGATATACAAAATAGCAGGTTGTATCCACCGGTAAGATCAAACAACACGCCGCCGAACCAGGCACTCAATCCCGCTCCCAATCCCTGCCCCATCATTGTCATTCCGTATATCGCACCTAGTCCACGCCCGGCAAAAAGTTTAGCCTGTAGAGTCGCTATAATTGGTCCCCTCGCCCCCATACTCAAACCGTAGGGTATGATCCATAAAAAGACCAAAGCCTTTTCCGGTACGAACTGTAAAAAAGCTAAACCGATGACGCCGACGATAGTTAATAAATAGCTAATACTTGCTACCAAACAGCGTCCATATCTATCTGCTGCCACGCCCGTTAGAAACATTCCCGCAAAAGATAAAACACCAGCGGTTCCAAAAGCACCGGCAGCCTCAAATTCTGAAAATCCCAGTTCAACGAGGTAAGCCACAGATTGGACACTAACCCCAAAGATGGCAAACGCCGTCAAAAAATAAATTAAAAACATAGCCCAATATGCACGCATTTTCAGTGCTTCAAAGAGACTAAAGCCGCCCTCGGCTTTTCCAGAGACAGTTCTCCTAGGATTGTTAGGAGCTCCTTTTTCTATCGCTTTCCATGGCAAAACTGCGACAAAAGGTATTAAACATAGAAATGACCAGGCAAAGTATTGATAGGTCAAACGCCACCCATAACTCTCGATTAATATATTTGCTATTGGCGCCAGCAAGAGAATGCCAAATCCAAAGCCCGCATAAATAAATGCGAGGGCAGTCCCAAGGTTCTTGTCAAACCATCTGCTAATTAAGCTTTGACCAGGAATTTGCCATATTAAAGCAGCTCCAAATCCAGACATTAATCCCATACAAAGATAGAAATGCCACAACACAGTTAACTGTCCTGACAACCAGTATCCAGTGCCAAGGCAGAATAATCCGCCCAAATAAATCGGACGACTTCCAAATTTATCAAAAAGATAACCCGATACCGGTGAAAATGCTCCCATAGCAGCTATGTAAACTGCATAAATAGAAGCAACTTCACTCCTCGCCAGCCCCAGATCATTGCTTATTGGCAAAAGAAAGATAGCATATGTATCGCCCATCCCTCTGCCAATGGCAGCCATAATCAAGCAGAAAAATATTACACCAATACCGATTGAAATAGACTTTGACAAGGCAACCATAACTATCGATTTTTCATTTGAATGCCGCTTTTTGATCTATGATAAACGTAATTAACTAATCACATCCGGAAAACACCGAATTGAGTACTTTCTATTGGGCTGGTTAGAGCCGCAGCGATCGATAAACCAAGGACCTGTCTTGTTTCGGATGGATCTATTATTCCATCGTCCCATAGCCGTGCCGATGCATAATAAGGGTGCCCCTCTTCTTCATATTGTTTTCTGATAGGTGATTTAAAGGCCTCTTCCTCCTCCAAAGACCAAGTCTCTCCTCGAGCCTCCATTCCGTCTCTCTTAACGGTTGCCAACACACTTGCAGCCTGCTCGCCTCCCATTACAGATATCCTACTGTTGGGCCAGGTATAAAGCATCCGCGGCGAATATGCACGACCACACATCCCATAGTTTCCCGCCCCAAAAGAGCCCCCAATGATAACCGTAAATTTGGGAACTTTTGCACATGCTACAGCCATAACTAGCTTTGCGCCATCCTTTGCTATCCCGCCAGTCTCGTATTTTTGCCCTACCATAAAACCCGTTATATTTTGAAGAAATAAAAGAGGGATTTTTCTTTGACAACAAAGTTCTATGAAATGAGCCCCCTTTAATGACGACTCTGAGAAAAGTATTCCATTATTGGCAATTATGCCCACCGGATATCCAAATATACGAGCAAACCCGCAAACTAGTGTCACACCATAAAGAGCTTTGAACTCGTCGAATTTACTTGCGTCAACTATCCTTGCTATTACTTCCCTAACATCGTAAGTCGACTTGGGATCCTTGGGTATCACCCCATATATTTCCTTGACGTCGTACTTTGGTGATTTAGCTTCTTTTATGAGCGTGTAAGCGTGTTTTCGTCTATTTAAATTACCGACTATCCTTCTGGTAATGGATAAAGCATGAGCGTCGTCATTAGCTAAATGATCCGTCACACCAGATCTACGGCTATGCACATCTGCGCCACCCAGGTCCTCTGCAGTAACTACTTCTCCAGTCGCCGCTTTTACCAAAGGCGGTCCACCCAAAAAAATAGTACCTTGATTTCTAACAATAACAGCCTCATCACACATTGCTGGAACATAAGCCCCGCCAGCGGTGCAGCTCCCCATCACCACCGCAATTTGCGGTATCCCTTTTGCGGACATATTGGCTTGATTAAAAAAACACCTGCCAAAATGTTCCTTGTCAGGGAATATAGAGTCTTGATGCGGCAGATTAGCTCCTCCAGAGTCTACCAGGTAAATGACCGGTAAATGGTTCTCTTCCGCTATTTCCTGAGCCCTTAAGTGCTTTTTAACTGTGATGGGGTAGTACGTTCCACCCTTAACCGTGGCATCGTTACAAATAATGACGACTTCTTGTCCGGAAACTCGGCCTATGCCAGTTAAAATTCCCGCAGAGGGAGCCTCGTTATCATACATATTGTGGGCTGCAATTTGTGAAAACTCAAGAAATGGAGTATCTGGATCAATCAGGGTGTTTATTCTTTCGTGGGGCAGCAGTTTTCCCCGTGCGATATGACGACTTTGAGATTTTTCTCCACCTCCATTTTTAACTTGTTCAACAAGTTGCCTAAGTTCCAATACGGATTTCTCCATAGCTGTAAAATTTTGGATAAAAGGCTCTGACTTTGGATCAATTTTACTCACGATTTCAGACATATATAGATACTTCCTAAATTTTACATTAAAGATTAATTTCACCGGAGCTCATTTAAAACATTTAATTTTCTAATACATGTCACCAAGGTATTGGTTGCCCATCGTAAGATAAAAACTCACCATTATTTTTTTGAGTAAAATTAAGGATCTGCTTCTTCATTCCAGCGATACTTGTTTTGGGAATAACAGGGGCACTTGCTCCCCCCATATCCGTTTGAACATGACCAGGATGAAAAAGCACCGCGGTAATACCTTTATTGGCAAGTTCCAGTGACATACATCTGACCGCCATATTCAAGGCCGCTTTTGATGATCGATAGACATAGGCATTTGGACTAGTTTCGGTGATACTACCCATCCTAGAAGTAATAAAAACCATTTGCTTCCGATCACTTTCAACAACGTTTTCAACCAATGCTTCTGCTATTCGCATAGGACCAAAAACATTGGTATCCATAGCACCTGCCCATGCCGAATAATCCAAAGATCCAAAGCCGTCTCTCTGCCCAATTATACCTGCATTGTTTATCAAAACATCGATGGTTCTGTTAGCCAGATCCGATTTCAACTTTGCTATACTATTGGAATCCGTTACATCTAGCGGAAATACATCCATATTAGATTGTGAAACATTCCACTGTAGTGGATCAGGATTTCTGCAAGTGGCGATTATATTCCAGTCATCTTCTAGAAACTGCTTCACAAACTCTTTACCTAAACCGCGATTGGCCCCCGTTATCAAAACTGTTGGCATCGAAATCTCCCATCAAAGTAACAAACATTATTTTTATGCATAATTAACCCGTATTGGCCTTATCAGTGCATCGCGAAGCGTTTCGATTTCTTCTCTCCTACCGCACCCTAAAACATGATCGTTGACTATTCCCATCGCCTGCATGAACGAATAACAAATTGTTGGCCCAACAAACGTCCAACCCCTTTTTTTCAATGCCTTTGATAGAGCAGTAGATTCTGCACTCATAGTGATTTGACGAGCTACCGCATAGGTAAATTCTTTTGGCCTATTTTCTTTCTGTGGCTCGAAACTCCAAAAGAATGACGCAAGCGACCCACATTCATTCACAAGATCCAAAGCTTTTTCTGCGTTATTAATTGTACTTTCGATCTTCCCACGATGTCTAATGATTCCAGAATTAGAGAGACAGCGAGAAATATCCTTATCGTTATATTTAGCAACTTTTTTAAAATCAAAATTATCAAATGATTTTCGAAAGTTATCCCTTTTTCTTAGAACGGTTATCCAACTTAAGCCCGCTTGAAAACCCTCAAGGCAGATCTTTTGAAATAAAATCTGATCATCAACGATCGGCACCCCCCATTCCGAATCGTGATATCGCTTATATTCAGCATCCTCACCGCACCATGCGCACCGAGTTATCTGAGAGGCGTCGGTTAAAAGCCCATCGTTTGTTTCGTTCGTCATTCCACATTAAACAGTCTTTGATATTTTTTTACGCAGTATCTTTATAAAGCTCTCGCCCTATTAACATCCTTCTAATTTCTGATGTGCCAGCGCCAATTTCGTAAAGTTTAGCATCCCTAAGTAATCTACCGGTGGGATACTCGTTTGTATACCCATTGCCCCCTAGGCATTGAATTGCTTCCAATGCCATCCACGTCGCTTTTTCTGAGGCATATAGTATGGCGCCTGCAGCATCTTTACGAGTAACTTCACCTCTATCGCAAGCTTTAGCAACACTATAAACATATGACTTAGAGGCATTCATCGTGACATACATATCAGCTAATTTACCCTGCATCAGTTGGAATTCGCCTATCGCTTTGCCAAACTGCTTCCGCTCATGCACGTAGGGGATGACGACATCCATGCACGCCTGCATGATACCCAAAGGGCCAGCTGATAAAACCGCTCTCTCGTAATCCAATCCACTCATTAAAACATTGACACCTTTGTTTTCGGAGCCAAGCACGTTTTCCGCAGGAACCTCACAATCTTCAAATACCAGTTCGCAGGTATTCGATCCACGCATTCCCATTTTATCTAACTTTGGAGAAGTTGAGAAACCCTTCATACCTTTTTCGATAATAAATGCAGTGATTCCTCGTTGATTGGCCTCGGGGGCTGTCTTTGCGTAAACAACCAAAGTATCGGCGTTTGGTCCGTTGGTAATCCACATTTTAGACCCATTTATAATATATCGATCGCCCTTCTTCTCAGCCCTGGTGGTCATACCAACAACATCCGATCCGGCCCCAGATTCACTCATTGCTAATGAACCCACATGCTGACCGGATACCAGTTTTGGCAAATAGCGCTGTTTCTGTTCTTCAGAACCATTGAGCCTGATTTGGTTAACGCATAAATTAGAATGTGCGCCATAACTCAAACCGACGGCCGCTGACCCTCTGCTTATCTCCTCAAGAGCAACAACATGCTCGAGATACCCCATGCCTGATCCACCATATTTTTCCTCAACAGTGACACCCAGCACCCCTATCTGTCCAAGTTTTTTCCACAAGTCTTGAGGAAAATCGTTAGCGGCCTCAATATCAGAAGCTCGAGGAGCTATTTCATTAAATGTGAACGCACTGATGGAATCTCGCAATAGATCTGCTGTTTCACCAAGATCAAAATTAAACCCGGGCATCTCGTTTGAAATCACTTGTTTTGCTCCTTGTATGAGTATCGAAGACTGCCTCGATGACACATCTAACTACTAGAAACACAATGTATAATTTATTAACATAAAATAAAATGTTAAATCGTTAGGGGCATCATATGCGGTTAGCTATCGCTGGTTTTAATTTAGAGTCAGTTACATTTCTTCCTTATCCTACTACATTGAATGATTTTGAGGTTCTTGCGAAAAGAGGACAAGACTTGCTTGATTCTTTTTCGGGAACAAACACCGTTCCCGGAGGATTTATAGAAGAATGCAACGCACATAAAATTGAGATGCTTCCCCTTGTTTATTCCGAGGCTGGTGCAGCCGCTTCAGCCACAGATGAAGCTTTTGATCATTACCTGAGCGAGATTTCCGAGGGTATTTTGAACGAGAAAGCCGAATTAGATGGTGTTTTATTAGGCCTTCATGGGGCCCTAGTTACCAACAGCTTTAAAACTGACTTTGATTTTGTGTCCGAGCTTCGCAAAAAAATTGGAGATAAGATACCCATCGGGGTTTCTTTTGATCTGCACGGGAATTTAGATCCTAAACTTGCAGACTTAGTCGACGTAATGAGCGCTTATCACGAAAGTCCACATGTAGACATGGGCGCAACAGGCCAAAGGGTCGCTAAATTATTGATTGGGAAAATCCAAGGAATACTGGAGCCACACACTGTAATAAAAAAGGTTCCGATTACCTTACCTTCTATTTTTACGGCAACCCAAGTCAGTCCATTATCGGAGATCATGTCGCATGCAAGGAAAAAAGAACGCGAAAATAACGGACTTTTAGATTGTTGTGTCGTAATGGGATTTGCATACGCAGATGTTCCGCAAATTGGGATTTCTATTATAGCTACTGCACAATACGATATTACTATAGCTCAGAAAGCAGTTGACGAAATGGCACTTTTGATCTGGAACCAGCGTCGAAGTCTATATCCGAAGCACACAATTTATTCGGTCACCTCAGGTCTTGCCGAAGCTCAAGCTTCTATAAAATCGTCAGGAAAACCTGTGGTGATATTAGAACATGCGGATCGAATGAACGACTCAACATATGTGC
>PAQA01000025.1 GCA_002709155.1 Rhodospirillaceae bacterium | reverse complement strand
GAAGCACTGAGGCGTTCTATTCTTAAATCATCTCCCCGTCATCTATACAAGACAGTGGATCTGATATGGCGAAGAGCGGGTGACAAAGCGGTTGATTTTAATTTTTATTCGAAACGCGCACTGCTGGCTGCAGTCCTCTCCTCCACTACTCTATACTGGCTGGATGATAAATCTGAGAACCACGCCAAAACCTGGGACTTTTTGGATCGTCGAATCTCTGACGTCATGCGGATCCCCAAAGTGAAAGCCAATTTGAGAAAAGTCATTGATCTGACCTTAACTCCGATTGCAAAAAGGTGGGGCTCTTGGAAAACAACCTAAATGAATAATTTCTATTGGGAAAATAAATTTATAATCCCAGATTTTCAGCTCCTCGAAAAAATTTGACGCCCTCGGTTATCCCAAACCATCAACAGAATTTGTACGATTAAACTATTTTTAATATTAGTAGTTTAAATTTTGGTAAAAGCTGGATACAAACCAGCACGATGTTATCTTTAGAAAAACCAATACCAGATTATAGGAATAAAGCGCTCGCAAACGCCGCTATCCTAGTTACGCTAACATTGGTAACAATGCTCTATGCCATGTCGGTTACTATCGCTAACGTATCACTACCTCAAATCAAAGGTGCACTATCGGCAACAACCGATGAGATAGCGCTGATAGTGACTTTCAGCATTATAGCAACAGCTGTAGGCACACCAATGACCGGCTGGTTGACAGCCCGATTCGGGAGAAGAAATGTTCTGATTTGGTCAGTGACAGGGTTCACTGTATCTTCCTTTCTTTGCGGCACTGCCTCTTCATTAGAAGAGTTAGTATTATATCGAATTATGCAGGGCGCTTGTGGTGCACCATTACCGCCTTTATCACAAGCGATCGTCGTAGACACTTATCCTAAGGAAAAGA
Organism: Rhodospirillaceae bacterium; assembly: GCA_002709155.1. Classification (GTDB taxonomy): domain Bacteria; phylum Pseudomonadota; class Alphaproteobacteria; order Thalassobaculales; family Thalassobaculaceae; genus UBA7326. The sequence continues at coordinate 43,183 of PAQA01000025.1, read as the reverse complement.
TAGGCTCTGCTAATGCTATATTCGGTATGGGTGTGGTTCTCGGCCCAATTCTTGCCCCAACTATCGGTGGATATTTAAGCGAAACGTATAGTTGGCGATGGGTTTTCTTTATGATGGTTCCGTGCGGGATTGCCTCACTGATAGGTGTATTACTTTTTATACGCCAAAAAGGAGCACTTTCGAAATTACATCTTGATTGGACTGGGTTCTTATCTCTCGTTATTGCGGTGGCCGCATTTCAATTTATGCTTGATCGAGGAGAACGTCTCGATTGGTTTGATAACTGGGTAATTATGGGTTGTGCGATTACGGCAGTAATTGCATTATATATTTTTGTAACTCACTCGTTGACATCAGAAAGACCATTTCTCAATCCCAAATTGTTGTTAAAACGTAATTATTTGCTTGGTCTAATTTTTGCTTTTATTTTTGGACTCTTAAATTTTACACCTATCACATTGCTTCCGGCACTACTGCAAACCTTGCACGGATATCCAGACTCTATTGTTGGAGAAATATTGGGTATAAGAGGCACTGGAACCCTACTTGGCTTCACCTTTATGTTTCTTGGTGGAAGTAAGATTGATCCAAGATACACTATGTTCGCAGGATTTCTACTACAAGGAATTTCCGGATGGTATATGGCACAATTCAGTATTAATTTAACTATGTTTGATGTTTTGTGGACATCTTGGCTCCAGGGACTGGGGGTTGGCATGATTTGGGTTCCTCTAACCATTGTAACCTTCAGTCAACTAGATGAAACTGAAACAGCTGAAGGGGCCTCTATTTTTCACTTAATTAGAAATTTTGGCAGTAGTGTTTTTATATCAATCACTATCGCCATCATGATAAGGACGGGTAGCATGAATTATTCAACTTTATCACAAAATGTTAATCCACTGAATGAGGCCTTTATTTTTCAAGATTCGCTTTTTGCAACCTGGTCAGTAAGCGGAGTACAAAGGCTAGCAAGTCTAAGCGACGAAATCACAAGACAGGCAATGATGATTGGCTACCTGAATGCATTTTATGCATTTTGCATGACCGCCTTCGCGATATGTCCATTTTTGTTTTTGGCCAAAGTTCGAAAAGAGTAATGATAATTAACTGTTGGTTCAGACTGCTTTTTCTTGCAACAGTTTGGTTGCCTTTTTAAACGCATTCAGTGTGGCAGTACTAACATGATGCTCAATTCCCTCAGCATCAGCCTCTGCTGTTTCTGGCGGCACCCCAATAGCATGCAAAAATTCCAATACAATTTTGTGGCGAGCTCGCGACCACTCAGCTAACTCTTTTCCTTTTTGCGTTAAAAAAATAGCCCTGTAAGGCTTAGAATCCACATAGCCGTCTTTCTGTAGCCTCTGGATGGTCGCGTTAACAGTTGGTTTACTAACCCCCAGGTTAGAGGCCAAGTCTACTGCGCGTGCCTCACCTGTCGTTTCAATTAAATCCGATATTAACTCTATATAATCCTCAGCTATTTCCAGACTATGGTCTAAGCGTATCCGTTTGAAAAGAGCGGCGCGACGGCCGGTATCTCTCATATCTATCACTGGCTGGTCTTGTGTTTTATCAACATCATCGTTGTTATTCATATCGTTCATACCCCGCAAACCTAAATGGCCTCTATGAGTACTGCTTTTTGATGATAAGTTTACACTATCAGTCAGAGATCAAAAGCCCCATAAAATACCTAAATAAGTTTATTTCCCCAGTGCACTCAATACAGCATCAAAAACCAAAAGTATTGATTGATGTCTATTTTTCAGATCCTTAGCCGCTTCAAATAAACCTAATTCAGACCACTCTCCCCTTGGAACTGGACCATTGTTTCGCAACATGTTAACCAATTCTTGTCGAATTTCATATATTTCTTTATACGACTTTCCAACAAGTTTGGAAGAGGCAATAACAGATGATGCACTCCCTAATGCACATGCATCTACATTCTGACCAACAGCAGATATCACCTCACCATTCAATAAAAGATCGACGGTCACTGAACTTCCACAAGCTTGCGAAACAGCTGTAGCCGTAGCGTCCCAGAACTCAAGACGCTCAAGTTTAACTGCCTGACCCGCCAAATCTATCAGTTTGTCTTGGTATAAACTGGAAATTGGTGTTTTCATAAAGGGTTAATACCTATGAAGCTTTATTGAGAACGAGTTCTGCTCTCTGCATTATTGACTGTAACATTGCCCCAAGACCATTTTTTCTGGTTGGACTTAGGTGTTCCTCCAGCCCTATATCCGCAATAAAGCTTGGCTTTACGCTTAGTATTTCTGAGGGTGTTCTATTCGAATAAATTCTCAATAAAATTGCTATAAGTCCCGAGACGATAGCCGCATCGCTCGATGCACGAAAAATCAATCGGTTCTCGACAGCTTCCCCCACGAACCAGACCTGACTTTGGCAGCCTTTTAATTTAAACTCATCGCGTAAGTACTCTTCTGGCATTTTTGGAAGCTTTCTTCCAATATCTATCAAATATTGATATCTATCCATCCAATCTTCAAAAAATCCAAACTCTTCAATGATGCTTTCTTGTTCTTCTGAAATGGTAGTTTTAGGGATCGATAGTTCATCGCCCACCATTAGTTCTCCTCATAATTACCGTTCAAATCGATACAATAACTTGGTATTTAAATTATCTTTGTCAATAATTAAAACGCCGCGCCACGCGCCTCTACTGGCCAGATTGACTCCACCATCCCGTTGCGAATTCCAATATACCAATCGTGTAAGTTGACTGTTGGATCACAATGTCCAGGTATCAATCTTATTTTCTGTCCTATTTTCACATCAATTGCATCTCCACCAAGCATTAAAGAGCCGTGTTCATCTGAAGCACTGACATATTTTACACCTTTTAAATCAGCAACAAGAGGTAAACCCGACTCTATCGAGGTTGCTTTATGTCCGGCATCGACAACAGCCCTGTCTTTTGTTGGGTGGCTCATAATAGTGGCCCAAATAAAAAGACTATTTCTAAACGTGTTTATAAATTCGCCAGTTTCATTCAAGTTCAACCCATAATCTGCATCCATGAAACAATATGAACCTGCCTGCAGTTCGTTCCAAATTCCCGAATGTGCTTCAAATTGAAAAGTTCCTGTTCCAGCCCCTGTTATAAGCCTGCATTCAAGGCCTGCTTCGGATAATAAATGTACTGTTTTCTGAACCAGTTTCCCGGCCTTTTCGATTGCTATCTTTCTTTCGCCAAAACCTCGAATGTGCTGAGCTCTTCCCTGATAAGCCTGCAAGCCTCCAAAGGTTAAATTTGAATTGTTGGCAATTATCTGAGCCAATTCAACTGCAGCTTTCCCTGGCGCAACACCGCAGCGACCAGCTCCAATATCTATTTCAACAAGCACGTCTATTTTTGCATTAAATCGCTTAGCCGCTGCATTGATTTGATTAATGTTATCCTTATCATCCACGCACACGCTTATATTTGCATTACGAGCTAAACCTGCTAACCGATCGAGCTTTCTGCGTCCAACAATTTGGTTTGATACCAAAACATCACTGACCCCTCCAGCCACTAGTATTTCTGCCTCCGCTACTTTCTGGCAGCACTGTCCTACGGCCCCAGCAGCGATTTGCTTTTGAGCTACCACTGGAGATTTATGTGTTTTGGCATGCGGTCTATGATTGATGCCAAATTTTTTTGCGAAACCGGCCATTAATTGAATATTAAATTCAAATGCATCTAAATCCAAAAGCAGTGCTGGCGTGTCGACGTCCTCTAGAGCCATACCTATTTCTGCAGGTCTATATCTATTCAATTTTATCCCCCTATTAATTAGCGTTAATAGCAGCAACAACTTTTGATGCGGCCAACCCAGGCGTTATTTGATCCTCCATTACTTGGGCCTCCAGAGCACGAGCTATGTTTTGTAATGACTTATTTTTTTCAATCTCAAGAAGGAGCCTATCTTGTATCATAGACCACATCCAGCGAACTCGCTGCTGTTTTCGTTTTTCATCAAATTCCCCCGATGTTTTAAGCAACTCTCTATGGTTTTCTATATCTTTCCAAATATCAGCCAGTCCATTACCACTAATAGCGCTACAAGTGTGAGCCGGGGGCATCCAAGTAGGACTTGCAGGTTTTAATATATGTAACGCCCTTCTATACTCGGATGCCGCTCTCTCCGCCGCGTTTTTTGTGCTTCCATCAGCTTTATTAACCACGATCATATCAGCTATCTCTAGCAAGCCTTTTTTAATACCTTGTAGCTCATCGCCTGCTCCCGGAAGCATTAATGCGAGGAAAAAATCGACCATTTCAGCAACAGTAGTCTCTGATTGCCCCACGCCCACCGTTTCAACCAAAATAATATCATAGCCAGCGGCTTCACATAAAATCATACTTTCTCTTGTTGCTCTTGCCACTCCCCCTAATGTTCCCGAGGTCGGGGATGGCCTAATGAATGCTGATGGATCACGAGCAAGTTCCTGCATTCTTGTCTTATCGCCGAGAATAGAACCACCCGTCCTAGAACTAGTAGGATCGACCGCCAAAACAGCAACACGGGCTCCTGTCGACGTTAACTGCTTACCAAGTGTCTCAATGAAAGTACTTTTTCCAACACCTGGCACACCTGTTATGCCAACCCGACGAGCCCTACCCGCATGCGATAAAAGCTTAGTTAAAACCGAATCTGCTAAACCACGATGATCAACATGAATACTCTCTACAAGAGTTATTGCACGCGCTAGGATAGAACGGTCCTGACTTATAACCCCTTCCACATAATCAGTCTCTGTCAGTTGTTTATTAGCGGCCATTATTTAGACTAATCCTTAACTCTTCGATTATCCATCTGAAGAGAACTATTACGATCCATTGGAGTGCCCTAATTGAATACCCAATTTCATTATTAGATCGTCAGCCGCCTCTGATATAATTGTGCCAGGAGGAAAGATTGCTGTTGCACCAGCTTTGTATAAGGCTTCAAAATCCTGAGCAGGAATAACCCCTCCCACAACAATCATAATATCTCCACGCCCCAGGGCCATCAGAGATTGTCTCAGTTCAGGAACAAGCGTTAAATGGCCAGCTGCTAACGAACTAGCCCCAATGATGTGAACATCGTTCTCTACTGCCTGCTTGGCCACTTCCTCAGGAGTTTGAAATAATGGTCCTATATCGACGTCAAAACCAAGATCGGCAAAAGCACTGGCTATTACTTTTTGCCCTCTATCGTGACCATCCTGACCCATTTTTGCTATAAGAATTCTTGGTCTACGCCCCTCAGAAACTTGAAAACCTCTCACACTCTTTAATACGCCCTCAACAGTCTCATTTTCCATACCAACCTCGTTACTGTAAATACCCGATACGGTTTTTACTTCTGCCACATGCCTGCCATATACTTTTTCAAGCGCATAGGATATTTCTCCCACTGTTGCTTTTGCCCGAGCGGCTTCAATAGCCAGTGCCAATAAATTCTCCTCCCCGGTTTTGGCTGCACTTGTCAAAGTGTTGAGTCGCTGGGTCACCTCTTTTTCGTTTCGTTCTGCGCGCAATCGATCGAGCTTCTCCAACTGTTGCTTGCGCACCGCAGCATTATCAACCTTTAAAACCTCTACGGTCTCCTCTTCTTCTAATTTATGGCGATTTACTCCAACGATGACTTGCCGACCCGAATCTATACGGGCCTGAGTTCGGGCAGCCGCTTCTTCTATTCGCATTTTAGGGATGCCAGCTTCAATAGCTTTTGCCATACCGCCAAGACCCTCAATCTCCTCAATATGCTCCAAGGCTTTCTTGGCGAGATCATGCGTGAGTTTTTCCACATAATAGCTGCCGCCCCAGGGATCTATTACGTTGCATGTTCCTGTCTCCTGCTGAATGAAAAGCTGCGTATTACGTGCTATCCGTGCGCTAAAATCAGTTGGCAAAGCTAACGCCTCATCTAAGGCGTTGGTATGCAGTGACTGAGTATGACCATGTGTAGCCGCAAGAGCCTCAACACAGGTGCGCGTTACATTGTTAAAAACATCCTGCGCAGTGAGACTCCAACCACTGGTTTGGCAATGCGTTCTCAGTGATAACGATCTCGGGTCCTTTGGGGAATGACGAGCCATCATTTTAGCCCATAGGAGGCGAGCTGCTCGCATCTTTGCCACTTCCATAAAGAAATTCATCCCGATCGCCCAAAAAAATGAAAGGCGTGGCGCAAAATCATCAATTTGCATACCGGAGTCGAGCCCAGCTCGCACATACTCAATACCATCTGCTATGGTGTAAGCGAGTTCTAGATCTGCTGTCGCACCGGCTTCCTGCATATGATATCCTGATATACTAATAGAATTAAACCGAGGCATATGTTTTGATGTGTAAGAAAATATATCTGAAATTATGCGCATCGACGGACTTGGGGGATAAATGTAGGTGTTCCTCACCATAAATTCTTTTAAAATATCATTTTGAATTGTGCCTGAGAGTTTTTCCTGACTGACTCCTTGTTCTTCTGCCGCCACTACAAATAAAGCAAGGATTGGAAGCACTGCTCCATTCATTGTCATAGAAACACTCATCTGATCTAAGGGTATACCATCAAATAATTGTCGCATATCGAGTATTGAGTCTATAGCAACGCCAGCCATCCCCACGTCACCACTCACTCTTGCGTGATCAGAATCGTAGCCACGATGCGTTGCTAAATCAAAAGCGACAGACAATCCCTTCTGTCCCGCAGCAAGGTTGCGTCTATAGAAAGCATTTGATTCCTCAGCCGTTGAAAATCCTGCATATTGCCTGATAGTCCAAGGTTTTGTTACATACATGGACGGGTACGGCCCACGGGTAAAAGGCGCGAATCCGGGCCAACTCTCTAGAAAGTCTAATTCCTCTGTATCATCCTCCGAGTACAGGCGTTTGACGTCTATACCCTCAGGTGTTCGCCAATCTTTGAAGAAACTATCTACCTCTTTGAACATTTCGACGTCAGTGTTGGTTTCGGTAAAACCTATTGCTGTAAAATCGGGTATCTTACTCATTTCTCAGCCCATCCCTATTCTTTGAGCAATTTTTGATAATGTTTCCAGCATATTATCTTTAGCGTGAATAAACAGATCCACACCTAGATCTCTTAAAATTTTTTCTTTTGCGCCTGGGTTACTCGCCAAAACGATCATTCCCGCTCCGCAAGACTTCAAAACTTTAACCGTAGTCTCTAAAGCTTCTGAATACACTTTATCAGAGGAGCAGATCACGGTTAAATCACCGTTCGACTCGTCAATAGATTCCTTTAATTTTAAAGGGTCAGGGTTTAGCTCAAAACTCTCAATCCCCCCTGCAGCAAGGTAGTTCTTCGAAAAGTTAACACGCGGTGTGTAGTCTGATTGCGTCCCCAAACAAATTATCAACGCCAATGGTCGAGACCCTTTTAATTCAAGCCATCTATCACTTTGATCTCTAAGCCTTTCATATGCTTCTCCCAATCTATGTTTCTTGAGAGGGTCGCATACAGTCTTTGTCTTGCTAAAGACCTCAGACAATTTTTGCGGGCTGCCGCCTTCACTCGCAGCTTTAATTAAAGACACGAAATCATGCCCTACCAGACTGACGTCGTTTGCAACAACTGGATTCAATTTACACTCAATTTTTGGCTTTTCCGTATTGCTTGGTGCATCCACGACTTCATCTAAATTCGGAAAACTAGATACACCAGTCAGAGGTTCATTTCTATTATCTAAATTTATCTTGCGACTCTTCCAAGATTTCTCTGCCATCTCCTGAATTCGTCCAGATAACAATTCTTGCAATATCCCCCCCTTAGCCTCCAATCCCTGGAAAGTCTGCCAACTTCTCTCAGCGAGCTCTTTCGTTAAGTACTCCACATAATGCGACCCTCCACCTGGATCAACCACTCGACCCAGAGAGGACTCGTTGATTAAAATATTTTGAGTATTGCGGGTAATCCGTCTTGCTGTTTCACTCTCGACGCCTAACAAGTTCGTATGAGGGAAAAGTGTTACACTATTTGCTCCACCAAGACCCGCTGCAAAACATGCACTCGTCGAACGCAGCATATTTACCGCTACATCTCGCTTGCTCAAAGTGCGAGACGCTGTCATCGCATTTAGGATCATCGGTCCTATATTTTCTTTGACACCACAAGCCTCTGAAATTCTTGACCATAAAAACCGTGCGGCTCGCAATTTTGCGATACCCTGGAACACATCCATTCCAACGGAAATTGTAAAGCTAATTTGCTTAAAAGCTTCATTGACACTCAAGCCATTGGATACCATCACACGCAAATAATTAACAGCTGTCGACATCGCAATAGCTAAGTCTTCTGTCTCAGTTACCCCTGCTCCATGATATGCTGTTGTATCAACATTAAAAGCACTTATCCCTGGCATATTTTGGATATTCCACGCCGCCAATTCTGATATTTTTTTTAAGTGCTCGTCTACATTACCTTTTAAAAAACCTAAACTGGCTAGCATCCCAATTGGATCTCCACCGAAGCTACCCGAAACTTTGTTTAAATCTATTTCTCGTTTTTGCATTAATGCAGCAAACATACTGGCTACAACAATGGCAGACATATATGGAACAAACGTTACCTTATTGGTTTCACAATCAATCCCATCAAGTAATTTTTCAAGGTCAGCTATGGAGCTAATAATTGCAGCAGAATTGTCTGAACTATTTGTGTCATGGGTTACCCTCAGCAAAAGAGAATTCACTCCGCCCGCGATATCAGTTTTGATATCTTCATTAACTGCACTGGGGTCCGAATGAAAATAGGTTTGCCGCACTTCCCATCCATTATTTTTTGGATTTTTGTTTAGTTCATTACGAACCTTCGACATAACATTTTTGTAGCTATCATATCCCCCGAATTCTTCTATATCTCCTCTAGAATAGATAGGATTTAACGGAAAACCCTCATATGTTAACGTGCTGTAGATATCCTCAATGGTGCCTTCCTTGAGGCCCTTCTCGACCATCTCAATCCATTCACTTTTTGTAACGGTGTCGAAACCCTCAGCCAGTGATAAGGTGGTTTTTTCAGTAGATTCGCTCATTACGATTTATATTCCAGCGGCAATTAAGACAACACAAAAATGGGGTCCTGGTAGGACGTTAAACCATCTCTCATGAAAATAGAATCAATTCGAAACAATAAAATTATTTTATACTTAACATGCTAAAATAATTCTACTCCTTAGTCACTTCAGAAAGCAGACAACATCCTGTGCTTTACGCAAACGTTATTCCGCAGGTTCCAAGCTGTCTGACGATGGCTTTCCACCGGGCATGAATGCAACTGTCACCGTAATAACAAACGCCGCTATAGCTGCAAGAGTAAACATTGTAGAAAAGCCGCCAGCGCCCTCATATAACCAGGCTATTGAGGGTACAGCTGCCGCCGAAACCGTAAACGACAAAACATATTTTATGGAGTAAACACGCCCTCGCCATGCATCAGGCGTGTAACGAGCTATCAATGTATCATTGATAGGTATTTGTCCAAAGACCATCACCATCACTAAGACCGCTATTGCCACCATCAACCAGCCATCTGCCATTACTGCAAGATAAAGAGTTATCGCTTGACCTGCGACAAGGGACAAAAAAATGGGCTTGATACTATACTTATCAATCGCACGTCCAACGAGCACCTGAGTAAAAGCGGCAGACACATAAACAATGGATGCAATAGCCCCAACTTCAGTAGCACTCATCACGAAAACAGCAAGACGATCGTCTAAAACCTTAGGTAAAGAGACAGTCATTGAATTGAAAATAAATCCTCCAATCGTTGTAGTAATCGCAACAACAAGCAGTACGCGCTGCCAATTCAAAGCTGGTACATTTGATCTCTTTTTATTGGCGTTCGTATTGGCCACCATCTTACGAATATTTTGTATCCACCCACAGCCAACTAGAATAGATGACACACCAGCTAGCAGAAATGCTTCCCTCCAGCCTGCGAAGTCAGCAAAAACACCAACCAAAAGAGCTGACGCGGCTACACCCATATTTCCCCATACACCATTGACACCTAATCTCCTGCCAATATCACCTCCACCCTGGCTAACCATCGCTAAGCCCACCGGGTGGTAGATAGCAGCAAACATCCCAACTAATATCAAAGACCCGAAGATTTGCCATGTTTCAGTAGCAAAACTGGTAAAGATCATAGCGACGCCAATACCTAAGAAGAAAACAGTCATCATGAATTCCCGACTAAGACGATCCGCTAACCATCCCATTGGCAGAGAAAAAACTCCAAATGCTATGAAACTACCCGTCGCCAAACTCAAAACTTCGCCATAGCTGGCGGAAAGGTCTGTTGCTGCCAGAGCTGCAACCGCCGGAAACATTAACATAAACAAATGATCTATACTGTGGCCAAGGTTCAGAAATAAAAATCTAGAAGAAGGCACGACAACATCTCCATCTAATTGAGAAAAGTTTTCTCTAGTGATGGTCGAGGCTAGCGCATTAAGCACTTAAACAACAGTTTTAAGGTATGATGAATACAAAACAACCCAAGCTCCAAAATATCTCATCCAATTCGGAAGCGCTAGGCCCGGGTTTCAGGGTTAATATAACACTACTCAATTACAGGGGCAGGCATCGATGAAATCACATTTTTTGGTTGCCCAACTATCGCAAAGGTCAACGCATTAGATTTAAAAAGTCGGTTGGCTACGCGTTTTAATTCCCTTAACGTGACACTATTAATCAGTTCTGATCTGTTCTTAAGATAGTCAACGCCCAGATCGAAACGTTGCACTGCATTTAATACCCCGGCAATCGATTTTGAATTAGTAAAACGTAATGCAAAAGAGCCATTGATATAGTCTTTCGCATTTTGCATTTCTTCCGATGTGGGCCCATCTTCACCAAATTTCTGCCATATATCTTTAATTAATCTTATTGACTCCGCCACTCGGTTGTTAACCGTCGAAACACTACCCACAATAATTCCAGCCTTTTCCAGAGGGAGAGGATAAGCCGAGACTCCATAAGTAAGCCCACGTTTCTCGCGAATTTCTTCTGTTAATCGTGAACCAAACCCACCAGAAAGAATCTCAAATAGAATAATGGTTGCGTACCAGTCAGGATCCCCACGTTTTATCCCATTACTTCCGAAAATCACCACTGATTGGGGAATTTCTTTATTAATAATTACAGTTTCGCCTTGATTTTCAATAACACCTTCCCCAACCCCGTCGCCCAAAAAGGATCCTGGGAGATCAGAAAAAACATCGTCCAGGACATTACTTAGTTCTTCGGGGGTTATGTCACCAACAACGCTGATAGTTATATTATCTTTCGTGAAAGTACGCTGTACAAACTGCCTCATATCCTCTTGAGTAATATTTTCAATTGAGGTGGCAGACCCCTTTTTAGATCGCCCATATGCGTGGTTTGGAAAAGCGAGTTGCCACCATAATCTTCCAGCTATTTTATTTGGATTTTCTTCACTAGCTCGCAAGCTCGCCAAAATTTGGCTTTTTACGCGAGATATGGGGCCCTCATCGAAGCGCGGAACAGTCAGGGCTAACCTCAATGACTTAAAGGCTTCCTCTTTTGTTTCTGTCAGAGTTGTGACGGTTCCCGAAAACGTATCCATTCGGGCACTAAAAGATAGCGAAATTGAGTTTCTTTCCAAAAAAGTCTGAAAGGACTTTGAGTCCATATCCCCAGCACCTTCATCAAGTAGACCCGACACCAAATATGCAAGGCCACTTTTATTTTTGGGATCGAAACTTGATCCACCCCTCATTACGAATTGCATCGTAATGAGGGGATTTTTATGATCCTCGACTAACCACGCATTAATACCGTTAGTGCTTGTCACCTTCTTTATCTCAAAGGCACTTGTCTGAGGGACAAATATAAAACACAAACAAATTGCAATATTTAAGGCCACTATCGCTTTTGATTTTAGCATCATCAGTTTTAAGGTTTCCTTTGAGTAACACTGGTCGGAAGCAAGGTGGCCGTTAAAGAGCGAGTTATTCTGAAAACCCACTCTGCAGCGACAACAACGTCATCTTTGCTCACCTTTGAAATCTTATCGGGCCAATTCTCTATATCATGAACGCTCCGACCAGAAGCTAAAGCGCTACCTATTATCCGTGCGGGAGCTGTTACACTGTCTTTAGCGAATATGGCTGTGCGCTGTAGCCTAATTATAGCAGCACGAACTTCATCTTTAGTAACACCATCTCTCAAAACCAGGCGTATTTCGCGGTCTATGCCTCTCTCTAGACGTTCCATACTCACGCCTTCTTGGGGACTTGCGTAAAAACCAAAAACTGATGGCCCAATACTTTCAGCCCGATACCAGGATCCAGCGGCAACTGCTAGTGATTGATCAACAACCAAAGATTGATAAAGACGCGAGGTGGTTCCTCCTCCGATAATCTCGTTTAAGACTTGCAAAGCGAAGGCATGTTTAGTCTCACCATATCGGTAACTTGGCGCACTGTACCTACGGCTCCAACTAGCTTGACCAACCTGTTTGCTTTCCATCGTCAAACGTCGGGCTGCAAGTTGAGGCGGCTCTTCAACTCTATTAGGCAAATTTAAATCTTTTGCTGGGATGGTACCATAATATTTGACGGCCAATCGCTTCACTTCGCCGGGGTCGATAGCTCCTGCTACTACTAAAATTGCATTATTGGGAGAATACCATCGCTCGTAAAACTTCAGCGCCATTTCTTTGGTTAGAGCGCGTATCTCACCAGCCCACCCTATAATCGGAATCCTGTAAGGGTAATTTAAATACATAGCCGCGGCTATCTGTTCTCGAAACAATGCTGCATCGCTATTATCTGTTCGTGTTCTTCGCTCCTCTAATACAACATCACGCTCGGCTATTACGTCTTTATCTTCCAACTGCAAGTTCTGCATTCTGTCAGCTTCAATATCCATGACCAGCTCAAGTTTATCTGGCGCGACCGTCTGATAAAAAGCAGTATAATCAAAGCTGGTGAAAGCATTCTCAATTCCACCATTTTTTGAAATAATTTTCGATGCTTCGCCCGGCTTGAACCGTTTTGTTCCCTTGAACATAAGATGTTCTAAAAAGTGTGCTATCCCAGACTGGCCGACTGGCTCATCTGCAGACCCAACCTTATACCATACCATGTGTGTCACAACTGGGGCGCGGTGGTCCTCCACCACCACCACTTTCAAACCATTTTTTAAATCAAACGATTGAGGAGAAAAAACCTCTCCCATTGCAGATTTTATACAGATCGGCAGAAGGAGCCCAGTAAGCAGAATCAGCCCTTTTACAAGCGTCGTGTTTTTCTTTAAATGAGACAAAATACCCCCAATCTACGACCTATCAGATGGGAGTTAAAATGGTCTATGGCAATCCCCGGTTTGTTATTTTTAAAAAAGTTTATTTAGTAGCCCACTTTTTTTTCTATTTATAATTGGGGTTTTACCCTCAGTAACAGGTTTCCCCTGTTCAACATTATTTTTGAGTCGCCTAGCTTCTGCAGCAGCATCTACTACAACACCATCTTCTGACGTTTTTTTCCACGACAAAAGTTTATCCAAAAACGACTTATCTTCAAAAACCATATTTTTCGTTTCAGCATTGATAATTTCTCTTATTTTAGGATTTGCTTTATTGGCCCCAAGCAAAACTCCGATGCTCGATGAGTTAGATTTGCTATCGTTTTCTCGATCCGAATTGCTCTTCTTAAAGATTAGGTCCCTCCCCATATTCCTAGAGGATGGCTCTTGAGGTCTCTCCATTCCTTTATTGGGGACACGCAAACTGAAATTAGGCGGCACACTTAGAGGCGCTCTCGCAAGAATCGCAAATTCATCTGGCGATTTTTTATTCTGACCAAGAGCGTCGCGAACGTTACTGCATCCGCTGAGGAGCGACCCCGTCACGAGCACAACCAAAATACCGATGGCCATTCTTGCATTAAATAATAAGTGATGAGCCACTTTATTTCTCCAACTATTCAAACTTTTCTACACTTTAGCACTTTTTTTAAAAAAACTATCCAGTAAAAAAAGTGCAACACCAATTGTAATGGCAGAGTCGGCAATATTAAATGCTGGCCAGTGAAAACCAAAAAAATGAATGTCTACAAAATCAATGACCGCGCCAAACCTAATCCGGTCGATTATATTTCCAACTGCTCCACCGAGAATTAAACTTAGGGCCAATTTAATAGACACCGAAGCAGCCACAAACAACCACGCCAAAAGCACAAGTGAAATAATAATAGTTATACCAGAAATTATTCCCGGCATCCAATCAGAATAGTCAGCCAACATTCCAAAACTTATTCCCGTGTTCCATACTGGGACCAAGTTAAACCAAGGAAATACCTCTATAACCCGAGGTGGTAAGAAAAAGTTTTCTAGCGCCCACATCTTAGTAAACTGATCAAATGCGACTACAGATAGTGTAATTGCAAGTCCAGAGAATGTGCTCCTACTAGTAATCGAAGTCACAGTAATCAGGAGCCGTTATGCTTAAGAGCATCTGCACACCTGTCACAGACTGGTTCGTTATTCGCTCCTACCTCCGGCAGTATTTTCCAACACCGTTCGCATTTAGTACCATCAGCTGAACCTTGGACAACGCCAACGCCAGCGACCTCCTCCAACCTGAATGCATTTGCTGGGGGCTCTGATTCCACGAGAGTAACGCCTGATGTTATAAAAATATCAGCAGCATCTAATCCCTCCAGGGCAGCCACAGCATCAGATGTTAAATAAACGGTTGGTTTTGCCTGAAGAGATGATCCGATCCTTTTTTCAGCTCTTTCTATTTCCAAAGCGCCCGTAACTACTTTTCTCACATCCCGAATCAAATCCCATTTCTGGGCCAATTTTTTATTGTTCCAATCTTTTGGGATCTCCATAAACGTTTTTAGATGAACTGAATCTTTCGAATTTTTAACCCTGGCCTGCCATGCTTCTTCAGCAGTAAAACATAAAATAGGAGCAAGCCAGGTCGTCAAACTATTGAACAAAATATCTAGTACCGTGCGCGTTGCTCTGCGTCTGAGAGAGTCGGATGAATCACAATACAAAACATCTTTTCTCATATCAAAATAGAAAGCGGATAGGTCAACTGCACAGAAATTATGTAATTGTTGGAATAGGGCATGAAAATCAAAGTTATCTACACCCTCTCTAATAATGATGTCTAACTCCGATAATCTATGAAGAACCCAACGTTCAAGCTCTGGCATATCAGCCAAATCCACTCGTTCGCTTTCTTTAAAATCATTTAAGTTGCCTAATACGTACCTTAGCGTATTTCTTAGACGTCTATATAAATCCACTTGTCTTTTTAAAATCTCCGGCCCGATGCGCAAGTCTTCGGAATAGTCCGATCCTACAACCCAGAGCCTCAAGATATCGGCTCCACTCCTATCGATGACATCCTGAGGTGCAGTTACATTTCCCATCGACTTTGACATTTTACGACCCGCCTCATCCAAAACAAACCCATGCGTCAAAACGGCCTCAAATGGGGCCCGACCTCGCGTCCCACTAGATTGGAGCAAGGAAGTGTGGAACCAACCTCTATGTTGATCAGAGCCCTCTAGATACAGTGAAGCTGGCCATTTCAATTCTGGACGAGCCTCTAAAACAAAGGTGTGAGATGAACCACTATCAAACCAAACTTCTATAATATCCTTAATTTGTTCGAAATCTTTCGCATCATAGTCATTTCCAAGAAAACGTTGCGGATCGCTGATGTACCAGGCGTCGGATCCCTCTTCTTCAAAAATAGAGCTAATTCTATCGATAACAGATTGGTCTCTTAACGGTTCACCAGTTCTTTTATCTAAAAACACTGTGATTGGCACGCCCCACGCTCTTTGCCTGGAAACACACCAATCGGGCCGCTGTTCAATCATCGTTTTCAATCTGGTATGACCACGTTCTGGAATAAACCGTGTGTCATCTAGTGCTGACAAAGCTGACTTGCGAAGGTCGTTAGTCTCCATAGAAATAAACCATTGAGGCGTAGTCCGGAAAATAAGTGGAGCTTTGGATCTCCAAGAATGCGGATAGCTGTGTGTTAACCGGCCAACAGCAACTAGTGCCCCAGCGTCTTTAACGATCATGGCTATCTGATAGTTATCTTTGATAACATCCATTCCCGCAACTAGAGGAATATGGTCATAAAACTTTCCCGAGTCATCAACGTTAGTAACAACTTCTAGTCCATGTTCAAGGCCGAGTTCGAAGTCATCCGAACCAGCTCCCGGAGCTATGTGAACAAAGCCACTGCCCTGCTCCAATGTGACAAAATCGGCTGGCAACATAGGCACATTGAAATCAAAACCAGAGCCTCTTAGGGGATGTGATAATATTGCGTCAGAAAAATCAGCTCCCTTTATAGACCCAATCTGTCGCATTTTTGTTATTTTGGCGGCCTTCTCGACCTCTTCCGCAAGCGCACTACCTATAACAAGTTTTTCGCCAACAATCGCCGTGCTTTCCTCATCTATTTCCTCAACTTGATAGACGCCGTAGTCAAATTGCTCTCCATACGCAACAGCCCGGTTTCCAGGGATAGTCCATGGTGTAGTTGTCCATATCACTATAGACGCCCCTTCGAGAATGGATTGATTACTGCTAACTATTGGGAAACGTACATAAATAGTAGTAGATTTATGATCATGGTATTCAACTTCCGCATCAGCTAGGGCTGTCTTTTCCACAACCGACCACAGTACAGGTTTGGCGCCTTTATATAGGCCACCATTCATCAAAAACTTCCCTATCTCTCTTGATATTTGAGCTTCAGCTGCAAAGGTCATCGTTGTATATGGATTATCCCAAGTTCCAGTTACACCAAGTCGCTTAAATTCAGCAGTCTGTATCTTAATCCATTCTTCCGCAAAATCTCGACATTGCTTACGAAATTCAATTATAGGGACACTATCTTTATCAAGACCTTTTTCCCGATATCCCTCTTCGATTTTCCATTCAATCGGCAAGCCGTGGCAATCCCAACCAGGCACATAATTGGCATCTTTATCCAGCATTTGCTGAGAACGGTTAATCACGTCTTTAAGTATTTTATTTAGAGCATGACCCATATGAAGGTGCCCATTGGCGTATGGTGGACCATCATGCAGGATAAACTTTTCTTTTCCTTTTCGGTCTTCTCTTAGTCTTTTCTCAAGGTCAATACGCTCCCATTCCGCCAATATCTCAGGTTCCTTTTTTGGGAGGCCTGCCCGCATTGGGAAATCCGTCTTCGGGAGAAAAATTGTGTCTTTATAATCTATGGTCATTAATCAAATGTCCTAAAATTTAACTTCTTATTTCCGAGAGGAATTCTTTCGCTCTCATAGCATCTAACGTTATCTGCGTCTTCAAGTCATCTATTCCACTAAATTTCATTTCTGGGCGGATAAAGTCAATAATCCTTATCGTTAATTGTTGATCATATAGATCTTTATCCAAATCAAACAGGTTAACTTCAAATAATGCACCACGGTCATTGACCGTTGGTCTTCTTCCAAAATTGGCAACACCAGGTAGCCAGTCAGTTTCATTATGCAACTGCACCAAAACAGCATAAACGCCATAAGCAGGTTGCACTAGATCAACTACACGAAGATTACAGGTTGGAAAACCAATTGTTCGGCCACGCTTATCCCCAGTCTCTACCGTGCTTGTAAAAGACCATGGGCGGCCAAGCAATTCAGCAGCCCCACGAGGGTCCCCCTCTGTCAAGCATTGACGAACTCTGGTCGATGAGTAAACCGCACCGTCTGTCTCTGAAAATGCCGGCATTCTACTCACACCTATGCCAGTATTACCGCATAAATGCTCTAATATTTCGGGGGTACCACGTCTTCTATGACCAAACACAAAATCATAGCCACAAACTACATGTTTGAGGCCTAAGGCCTCAGCTAATACCTTCGTTACGAAATCCTCTGCAGAAAGTTGTGAAAATGCGTTATCAAAAGGTAATTCGATAAGCAGTTCAACCCCGATTTCCGCGAGCACATCAGACTTCGATGCTCTCGTTGTTAATCTAAATGGCGCACCGTCAGTTTGAAATAACATTCTCGGATGCGGTTCGAACGTCAGAACCGATAGCGGTGCTTTAAGTCCATTAGCTATTCGAGACGCTTCTTGAATAACCTTCTGATGGCCTAAATGTACTCCATCAAAATTTCCAACAGCAGCCACACTTCCTCGATCCTCAGATCTTATTTGGCTGGTATGTTGCACTATACGCATAAAAACCCTCTTATTTAGTCATCTAGCTCTCGGGCAATATGATGCTTAAAAACCCTTCAAAGAATCACTTTACCAATATTTTTTTACTAAATACCCAAAAACTATAGATATACCTATTTAAAAAATGAAAAAACTACAACAAACTCAATACAATCACGCTTTGACCTTGATTTTATTTCTACGATCTTGAATCAAAATGATTACTTTCTCCAAAAACAAGTTCAAACTTCCCGCTTGACGGGGAACAGGCGGCACTAAAAACGAGCTGCTAAAAGCCCTCTGTTATGTACTATGGCATTAATCTACCTAACGACTTTGACCTTTGAGAATATTATACGTAGCATAGAATTTACCGTACTCAACGAGCAGTTTAATGAAATTTATGGAGCCTTTAATGTCTGACCTAGATTCTAATAGTAGCAACACAGGCCAGTCAAAAACAGCAGAACGACACGCTGAGAAAATGGCTAAGAAAAAGGCCGCCCGAAACAAAATAATGGCTACTAAAACTAAAACAGGGGGGCTTTTAGTTGTAAACACTGGAAAGGGTAAGGGTAAATCGACGGCCGCTTTTGGTATGATTTGTCGCGGCATTGGTCATGGGATGCGTGTTGGCGTTGTGCAATTCGTCAAGGGCAAATGGGAGACTGGAGAGAAAAAGGTACTCGAAGCCTTTCCTGATCAAGTTACAATCCATACGATGGGTGAGGGTTTTACATGGGACACACAAGACTTGGGAAGAGATATTGCTGCCGCCGAGGCGGCATGGGCGCAAGCAAAGTCAATGATGAACGATCCCAACTACTCAATGGTGTTAATGGACGAATTAAATATAGTATTGAGATACGACTATCTTCAAATCGATGAAGTATTAAAGACGCTTAAAAATAAGCGCAACGAACTTCATGTTATCGTTACAGGGAGAAATGCCAAAGAGGAACTGATTGAGGCAGCCGATTTAGTTACAGAAATGACTATGATTAAACATCCTTTCAGATCTGGTTTCAAAGCGCAGCCCGGTATAGAGTTTTAAATTGAAGTAAACGACATAAATTATCGTTCACCCACTTTCAAAAATCGATTTCAAACCTTCTCTATAAGTTGGATACTGTAATTCTACCCCAAGCTCATTTTTTATCTTATCTGTCACTAATCTTTTGCACTCGCTGTAGAAAGATTTTGCCATCTCTGATAACTCAGCGTCTTCAAACAAGATTGGTTCGGGTGCAGTAATCCCGACGAGGTTGCAGGCAAAGCGCACTACGTCACCACTTGGGCAGGCTTCTTGGTCCGCCACATTATAAATCGCACCATCGTTGGGTCGATCTATAGATGCCATTAATATAGTCCCGATGTCATCAACGTGAATTCTGTTGAAAACCTGGTCCTGCTTTTCAATAATCCTCGCTCTACCACCCAGTACTTGATCTATTACATTCCGTCCCGGACCATAAATTCCAGCAAGTCGCATAATTTGAATAGACGTTGAACTATTTTTTAAAGCATTTAACCAGGAATTTTCAGCCTTTAACCGTCTCTCTCCTCTCCTAGATCCCGGTTGGGGCAAATCAGCCTCACTGACGAGCGCACCCCTCCTATCCCCATAGACTGCTGGAGTTGATAAGTATGCTGCCCATTTTAATTTTTCGGAGCTGACAAGTTGTTTTTGATGAAACAAAAGAGGCAACTCGCCCAAATCTGTCGGCGGTATCGATGCCACCAAATGTGTTATGTCAGAGAACAGATCATCTTTGGCCGTTATTGAAGCAGTTCCATCAAATAAATAGGTTTCTATACCCACCGATGTCCACTTCTCTACATTCTCGAGTGATCGCGTTGTACCAGAAATTCTCCATCCAGCTTCAAGTAATCGGAGCGCGAGGCGAGATGCAGTAAAGCCTAGCCCGAAGCAGAATAAATGGCCTGGTGGTATTTTGGGGACTGGAGATTCACTCATCAAGATTCTCTTATTTTATTACTTTGTGCAGATTAGAATAGTGTTTATCTCAAAATCATTAAAAAACACAATTATTATCACTATTGCCCAACTTGGCCATAAAGCGTAAACCTAGATCTTGTTGGGACATGCGAGCCATGACGACCGGACGAGTAGCTAGCGGTTGATAGATCCAATCGGATATCAATCTCTACGCGCCACAGGAGTGGGCAATAGCCCCAAACCCATGGCCTTTAAAACCGGGTTGGAAGCGGCAAGTAATCAAAAAATCTCAACAATGAAGAAAAGACAAAACAATCGCAAAAGGTTAAGCCTTTAATGTCATTAAATTACATAAAAAATCCGAATGAAATTTATCAGCGATCCTTTGAAATAGTTCAAAAAGAAGCGGATTTAAGTCGCTTTGACACGGAAGAGGCGAAAGTTGCCATAAGAATAATCCATGCGTCGGGGATGCCCGAAATAGGCAACGATTTAAAATTTTCTCCAACCGTTATCAAGGAGGTGCTTACTGCAATATCTAGGAACGCTAAAATAATCTGCGATTGTAATATGGTCACATCCGGGATTTCCATCTCGAATGACAGTAATTTAAGGGCACACTGCTTTTTGAATCATCCCAGTGTTTTGAGTATAGCCAAAAATGAACAAACTACTCGCTCAGCTGCCCAAGTAACGCTATGGAGGGAACATCAAGCTGGGGCAATAATTGTTATCGGCAACGCCCCTACAGCGTTGTTCCGGATTATTGAAGAAATTGAGTCTGGAGCTCCAATGCCCGCGGCGGTTCTCGGCTTTCCTGTTGGTTTTGTCGGTGCTGCTGAGTCGAAGGAGGCGCTGGCTAAGACAACATTGAAAATACCACATATTACGTTATTGGGTCGTCGAGGCGGCAGTGCCATAGCAGCAGCAGCCTTAAATGCTTTGATAAGAATATCCATCGAGCAGGACACAGAATGAATAACTTTGAGAATAATCGATGGTTAAGTGTAATAGGAATTGGAGAGGATGGACTTGGTGGATTATCCCCTAGAGCCATACGCCTCTTGGAAACAGCAGAGTTTATAATTGGTGGGCAACGTCAACTCGAAATGGTACCCAATTCCAAACAAAAAAAGATACTTTGGCCGTCGCCGATTCATAGTCTCGTGAAAAAGCTAGAAACATTCAGAGGCAAAAAAACTTGCATACTGGCAACAGGAGATCCACTTTCGTTCGGAATAGGCAATACCCTAACTCGCATTTTTTCTATCAATGAAATGCAAATTTTTCCCTCATTATCGGCCTCTACTTTGGCATGCGCCCGCATGGGATGGTCACACAACGACACAGATTTAATTAGCCTCCACGGACGGTCAATAGCCACCCTAGAAACCTTTTTGCGACCGAGAGGGAAGCTTATTATTTTGTCACACGATGGCGACACACCATCACTAGTAGCGAAATTCCTCACCAATAGGGGTTACGGTAGCAGCATCATAAAAGTTTTCGAACATATGAATGGAACTAAAGAAAGATCCTTCTATGATATTGCTTATAAATGGCAGCACAATCCTGGGGCGGCCTTTAACACTATTGCTGTGGATCTAAATTGCTCTGATATTGACGCGATTAAGTCGCGAGCCCCAGGATTACAAGACAGCATATTTATTCACGATGGGCAAATAACAAAGCAAGAGGTTCGTGTCACAACGTTATCGGCTTTGGAGCCATTTCCGGGCGCCCTGTTGTGGGATGTAGGTGCCGGTTCAGGCTCAATTGGAATAGAGTGGATGCGAATGGATCATCGCTGCCAAGCAATCGCTATTGAAGCAAACCCGGAAAGGGCAAAAAACATCACACAAAATTCATGCAAGTTGGGAGCTCCCACCTTAAAGATAATAAATGATAAGGCACCGTCAATACTCTCCACACTACCAACCCCTGATGCTATTTTTATTGGAGGTGGCATAACTAGCAAGGGGATGGTCAAGCAATGCTGGGATTTTCTTAAGGCAGGCGGCTGTCTTGTTGCAAACGTCGTTACTACCGAGGGTGAAGCAGTAGTCTTAAAAAATCAAAAAAAACTCGGAGGAGACTTAACTAGAATCAGCATATCGAATTTGGAAAAAATTGGTTCTAAAAAGGCTTGGCGTCCTTCTATGCAAGTCACCCAATGGAAAGTAAAGAAACCAATCCAAATGTTACAGGAAAGTATCATATGAGTGGGAAAATATATGGCGTAGGGGTGGGCCCCGGCGATCCGGACCTAATAACTTTAAAAGCACTTAAGGTCCTAAAAAAAGCCGATCTGATCGTTTATCCTGCACCCGAAGTCGGAACAAGTTTAGCAAGGTCCATCGCGGCGAAGCATTTTCCAACAGGGACCAAGGAACTTGTCATCAAAACGCCGATGGTGAGCGAACGTTTTCCAGCGTTTGAGGTCTACGATAAGGCAAGTGCAAAAATATCCAAGGCTGTACGGGATGGCAAAATTGTTGCGGTACTTTGTGAGGGTGATCCATTCTTTTATGGTTCCTTCATGTATCTATTCAGCCGTTTAAAAAATGAATGTTCGATCGAAGTTATTCCGGGTGTATCATCGTTGACAGCTTGTTCAGCTTCCCTAGAATCCCCACTTGCATCTCGTAACGATATTTTAATTATACTGCCGGCGCCACTCGATAACTCTGAGCTTGAAGAAAAAATAAAAACCGCCGACTCCATTGCTATCATCAAAATTGGTCGCCATTTTAATCGAATAAAAGAGCTCTTAAAGAGACATGGACTGATCCAAAACGCTCGATATATAGAGAGAGCTACAATGCAAACTCAGAAAATCATTGATATTGAAAAGGTTGATGCAAAATCGACCCCATACTTTTCTATGATTTTGATTCATTCCCGAGAAAAGGCATGGTTGTGACAGCCGTCGTCGTAGTTTCCTCATCCGGCTTGCAAATCGCTCGAAAAATCGCAGTACACTTTGAAGCAAGTTTGCGCGGCAAATTTGCAGAGTGTGATATTCTAATCGAAAAATACCCAGATCAGTTAAGATCATTATTTATTGATAAAGAGCCCATCATTTTCATAGGAGCACTAGGTATTCTCGTTCGTCTTCTAGCCCCAGTAATTACAAAAAAAGAATACGATCCTCCTGTGGTAGTGGTCGCAGAAGATGGAAGCTCAGTGATCCCGGTATTAGGCGGGCATTCCGGAGCCAATGAATTAGCCGACCAAATCGGACAATTAATCGACGGCAGAGTGACCATAACTACAGCTAGCGATCTTCATTTCAACGTTACCTTAGATACTCCTCCAAAGGGCTGGCACCTTCAGCATTATGGGGTTTATAAAAAATTTATGGCCGAGCTTTTGAATGGTGCTTCAATCAAGATTTCCAACCGACCTGCGTGGCTGGAGAATACATCTCTACCATTTTCAAACAATGGTAAATTATCAATAAATGTGACGGAAAAACAAACTGCACCCGACGGATCATCACTAACCTATAGCCCAGAGTGTCTGGCCGTTGGTGTAGGCTGCGAGCGAAATGCTACAGCAGAGGAAGTATTTAATCTGGTTAAAACGACTTTATCCAAGCACACTCTATGTCCCGACAGCGTGGCAATCATCGTTTCAATAGACCTTAAGATGGATGAGGAAGCACTCCAACAACTATCGCTAATATTAGAGAAACCTCTGCGCTTTTTTAATGCAGCTACACTCGAGTTAGAAACACCGAGATTATTAAACCCGTCTAATATTGTTTTTAACGAGGTCGGTTGCCACGGAGTAGCAGAAGCAGCAGCTCTAGCTGCTGCAGGCCCTGATGGCGAATTAATTGTTCCAAAAGAAAAGTCAAAAAGAGCCACATGTGCAATAGCAAAAGCACCAAACATATTACTTCCAGAAAAAATTGGGTTAGAACGGGGTAAATTATTCATAATAGGCACTGGCCCCGGGAAACAGGGTTGGTTAACACCCGAAGCCAATGAGTTGATGCGCGTTACGTCCGATCTAGTTGGTTACAAACTCTATCTAGATCTGTTGGGGAACGCGACTAGTGGAAAAACGCTTCACCCATATGAGCTGGGTGAGGAAAGGGATCGAGTTTTAAGGGCTCTAGATATCGCTGCTGAAGGTAGAACGGTTGGGTTAATTTCATCTGGTGATCCTGGCATCTATGCTATGGCAAGCTTGGTATTTGACTGTCTAAAGGATTTTGACAAGCCATCTTGGAACTTGGTAGAAATAATCGTTTCCCCAGGTATATCTGCGGTTCAGGCTTGTGCAGCAAAAGCCGGCGCCCCTCTTGGACATGACTTTTGTGCAATATCACTTTCAGATCTTCTCACACCATGGAGCGTTATAGAAAAAAGAATCAAAGCAGCAACCGAAAGTGATTTTGTTATAGCCTTATACAACCCCGCATCTGGACGACGGCGCAATCAGTTGGTCAAGACAATAGAAATCATAAAACAAGGAAGAGGACCACAAACCCCAGTTATCATTGGTAGATCACTAGGCCGGGCAGAGGAAAAATTAGAGATAATGGATATTCAAGATTTCGAACCCGATAGTGTCGACATGTTATCAATAGTTATTGTCGGCAGTACCCAAACAAAGACTTTTAGGGGCAGAGTGTTCACACCGCGAGGTTATTTGATAAAAAAAACTCCTAACGAAATTTATTCCAAATGACCGTTCATTTTATTGGGGCAGGCCCAGGTGACCCAGATTTACTAACCATTCGGGGAAGAAATCTCATAGAACAATGTAAGTATTGTCTTTTTGCTGGCTCGTTAGTTCCCAAAGAGGTATTAAAAGCCGCTCCAAAAGACGCAAAAATAATAGATACAGCACCTTTAAACCTCGATGAAATCATTGAAATAATAGTTACTGCTAATAATGAAAGCGAAGATGTCGCGCGCGTTCACTCTGGGGACCCTTCACTTTATGGAGCTATCGCCGAGCAGATCAGAAGGTTAAAAAAATTAAATATCGACTTTGAAATTACACCAGGGGTTCCCGCATTTGCGGCTGCAGCAGCAGCGTTGGGGCAAGAATTGACACTTCCGCAAGTAAGTCAGAGTGTAATTCTTACAAGAACCTCTATGAAATCATCCAAAATGCCACTCGGGGAGGAGTTGGAAAGCCTTGGAAGTTCAAAAGCGACTTTGGCTATTCATCTGTCTATTCGCAACCTGCGATATATTCGAAGAATACTAGAACCTATTCATGGGTCAGATTATCCAGTGGCCGTGATTTATCGAGTAACCTGGCCCGATCAAAAAATAATCCGCGGGACTCTATCAAACATTTTTGAAAAAGTAAGATCGGAGAAAATTACCCGAACAGCACTTATTCTGATTGGCCCAGCGCTCGAAGAAGAGAATTATCCAGATAGCGCTCTTTACGACGCGAGCCGCTCACATTTATTGAGAATTAAAAAGACCTAGCCCGATTATTTAATCATCCTGAAAGATGATGTGACACAAATGCAGTCAGCGACTCCCTGTCATATATTTGTTTTATATTGATTGACTTTGGCTGTTGCACTAGGACGACAGGTACTCCTATAAACCGTGCAACGTCTATTTTAGGATGGCTGGCATAACCCCCACTATTTTTGGCGACCAAACAATCTATGCTGTGTTCCTTAAAAAAAGTGTACTCATCTTGAAAAGCAAAGGGTCCTCGGCCTTGTATCCATTTCATATTTTCAAAGCAGCCTAATTCTTTTACGGGTTCTATACTTCTAACAAAAAATTGTTTTGTGTTTATTGAATAAAAACAGTTCACATCTTGGCGTCCAATAGTCAGAAATACATTTTTGACACATTCAAAGTCTTTTTGGGTCAAAGTTGATGCTGCAGCTTTAGAATTTTCAACCTCATACCATTTGTCCTGTGCCGTTTTTTCCCATGGTTTACGAGAAAAGTGGAGGCACGGAATATTTGCTCTTTTCGAAGCTTCGTACGCATTTTTTGTGATTTTTTCTGCAAATGGGTGAGTGGCATCAATGACTAAAGTAATCTTTTCCCAAATTAAATAATCAAAAAGGCCGTCTTTGCCTCCAAATCCACCATAACGCACTTTTCCCTTTGGAAGCCGCGGAGAACGGGTCACACCTGCTAGGGAAGTTATAACTGTTGTGTTTTCTATTTGCTCCAGATCACAAGCAATTTCTATGGCTTCTCTTGTCCCACCAAGGATTAATATGACATTACCAGCCATTAGCAGCACCCACTAACTGACCTGACCGATCAAAAATCAAAACCTCCACGGCGACGGGTGCCCTCGAAAGTACATCCAATGCAATTACTCTTGCTTCATTAGCGACGAGATCGGCTAAATGTAATTTATTTTGGGATGCTATCCCCAGTACCTCCATCGCTGTGTTAGCAGCATAAATTTGATCTATAACTTCGTCACTGGCAGAAGCACATGCAGCCAGCTTTGCAAGCCAACCCAAGTCAACTTGACTTCGACCAGAATGCAGATCCAAATGCCCTTGACCTAGTTTGGAAATTTTACCGAACCCACCACCTATTGTTACACGCGGAATTGGATGTCTTCTAAGATACTTTAGGGTACCACCCACAAAATCTCCCATATCCAGAATTGAACTCTCCGGAAGTCCATACTTTTGACGAACCGCTGTTTCAGATATTGACCCAGTGCATGCTCCAACGTGGGGAACGTCAGCAGCTCTTGCGACATCAATACCGCGATGTATTGAATGGATCCATGCTGAACATGAAAATGGTATTACGACACCAGTTGTGCCTAAAATGGAGAGGCCTCCAACTATACCAAGGCGTGGGTTCCATGTTTTTTGTGCTATTTCTTCCCCCCCTGGGATAGAAACCTCCACAATGACACCGACCTTCTTTCCATTGGCTTTTGCGACCTCCAAAATCGCATTTTTGATCATTTCCCGTGGAACCGGATTTATAGCTGGCTCACCCACGCCTATTGGCAAGCCAATTTTAGTAACAGTACCCACTCCATTACCTGATCGGAAACTGATCACTGAAGAACTTTTATCAATTGAAACAGTAACTACTATTAGAGCCCCATGGGTAACGTCAGGGTCATCTCCAGCATCTTTTATAACGGCGGCCATGGCGCTTGTTTCAGTCAACTGCTCTTTTGCCAGAGAGAAGGAAACTCTTTGCCCCTTTGGCAAGGTGATCTCAACGGGATCTGGAAATCGTCCCGTAATTAAGGCAGTAAACGCGGCTTTAGCAGCTGCTGTTGCACATGCTCCTGTCGTCCAACCTCTTCGCAGGTGAGTTTTCGTTTCAGACATCGTGATGATACCATTAATTTTCAGCAAAAAGGCATTATATGATATTTCCGTCTTTCAAGATTTGAATTTGTTCCTTTTTTAAATCTAGCAATTCTTCTAAAACCTCGTCCGTATGCTGTCCTAGCGTTGGCGGGGCCAAACGATATTGAGGCGGGGGTTCTGACATTTTCAATGGATTTCCGATCAATGGAACTTTACCTGATCCTGATGCGTGATGATCCATCTCTATTCGCATACCCCGATGCTGAACGTGCGGATCGTTAAAGACTTGCTCAATATCATTCACAGGACTACATGGAACTTTCAATTCTGCCAGTTTAATCAACCATTCCTCGGTTGTTTTCTTTTCCATAAAATCGGGCATCAAACTATATAATGTTTCTCTGTTCGCAATTCTAAGGGGATTAGTAGCGTAACGGGGGTCATTTTTTAGATCATGAGCCTCTGCCGCAGTACACCAGTCTTGAAACTGCCTATCATTACCGACAGCAAGGATCACATGGCCATTTGATGTTGCAAAGACTTTATACGGCACGATATTTGGGTGCTCATTACCCAGCTTAATTGGAACCTTCCCAGAAACTAAATAATTTGTCCCCTCATTAATCAACCATGAAACTTGGGTATCGAGCAGACACGTATCGATATGCTGACCTTCCCCTGTAGCGTCCCTATGACGCAACGCTGCAAGAATTGCTGTAGAGGCATACATTCCGGTCATAACATCTGCTATGCCAACACCCACTTTCATCGGCTCTCCATCAGGCTGGCCGGTAATACTCATTATTCCTCCAAGACCTTGAGCTAAAAAGTCATATCCAGCCCTGGATGCATAGGGCCCGGTTTGCCCAAAACCGGTGACGGAGCAATAAATAAGGCTCGGGAATTCTTTTTTTATATCTTCGTAGCCTAGGCCAAGTTTAGCTAATCCCCCTACTTTAAAATTTTCAATAAGAACGTCACATTTGGATATGAGTTTTTTAGCCAACGCAATCCCATTTGGATTTTGGAGGTCTATTGTTATTGACCGTTTGTTTCTATTAGCTGATAAATAATAAGCAGATTCACTCGTATCTTGACCATCCGCTCCCTGAACATAGGGAGGCCCCCACGTCCTTGTATCGTCCCCCACTCCTGGTTTTTCCACTTTAATGACATCGGCCCCCAGGTCTCCCAGAAGTTGGGTGCATGTTGGCCCTGCCAAGATGCGCGTGAGATCAAAAATACGAACACCACCAAGAGGGGATTGGGTAGTCATCTTTCAAAATCCATTCTTTATTTAAAACTTATTTTTAAATTTATTGATAACCTGACAACAGTAATTGATTTTAAACCTAACTAGGGTTATTTACGCTTGAGAAATGCCCAATTAGTTGATTTTCTTCAAAAAAACGTTAAACCACTACTGTATTATCAGTTTTAAAGAAAAAATACCATGAATCTAGCCATTTCAGTTAAAGGTTTAACAAAACAGTTCGGGCCACGAACGGTGGTCGATAAAGTTACCTTTTCCGCAAATATCGGTGAAGTATTAGGCTTCTTAGGTCCAAATGGTGCCGGAAAGTCAACAACAATGAAAATGATTGTTGGTTTTTTATCACCTAGCGAAGGGTCAGCCGAGGTATGCGGCTTTGATGTTCTTAAAGATCCGCTAGATGTTAAAAGATCTGTTGGTTATTTACCTGAAGGAGCGCCGGCTTACCCGGATATGACACCTCTGGGCTTTTTGCGTTTTATCTCGGGCATACGGGGTTTTAACGGATCAGAGCGGGAGGAACGGGTTCAAAACGCGGTGCGCATGACGAGAATAGAAGAGGTTGCACAACAGCCAATTGAGACACTCTCGAAGGGATACAAACGGCGCGTCGGACTAGCGCAGGCACTCCTGCACGATCCAAAAGTGCTCATTTTAGACGAGCCCACAGATGGTCTTGACCCAAATCAGAAGCAAGTCGTCAGAGATCTGATCAAGGAAATGGCTTCGACAAAATGTATTATTATTTCTACGCATATCCTTGAGGAAGTTGATGCCGTTTGCAGTCGAGCAATGATAATCGCATCCGGGAAAGTCGTGGCCGATGGATCTCCGTCCGAATTGAAATCGCAATCTGGGTCTGGGGATTTAGAAGAGGTCTTCAGGAAAGTGACTTTAAATGCGTAATGTTAGACTGATATTTATTAGAGAATTCACGGCTTACTTTGCTACACCGCTAGCGTATGTGTTTATTGTGATTTTTTTAATGCTAGCTGGATTGCTAACCTTCTTTATGGGCGGTTTTCTAGAACGGGACCAAGCAGACCTGGTTCCTTTTTTCGAATTTCATCCTTGGTTATACTTGTTTCTGGTTCCGGCATTGTCCATGCGGTTATGGGCAGAAGAACGTAAATTGGGAACAATAGAACTCTTTTTAACATTGCCGATTTCAATGAACCAAGCAGTAACTGGCAAGTTTCTAGCCGCCTGGGCATTCAGTGTTACTGCGCTTTTACTTACTTTTCCATTTTGGATAACTGTTAACTATTTGGGAGCCCCCGATAATGGGGTTGTTTTTGCCTCCTATATAGGAAGTGCTTTGATGGCCGGAGCATATTTAGCTATCGGATCAATGATATCTGCGTGTACGAAAAACCAGGTAATCGCTTTTGTAATAACCACAGCAACGTGTTTCGTACTAACGCTGGCTGGTTCGCCTGTGATATTAGATTTCTTTTCGGCCTGGGCTTCCGCAGATATAGTACAAGCTGTGGGTAATTTCGGTTTTCTTCCCCATTTTCAATCGATACAGCGCGGTGTAATTGATTTTCGGGATGTTATATTTTTTGGGTCCATCATAATCATAGCACTGACCGCGAATGCCGTAATCATAGACTGGCGCAAGGCAACCTAAATGGCTCATCCACATACAGTTAGTTCTGATAACGGGAACCGGTTGGCCATAGCAGGTTTGGCACTTCTTTTGATTTTATTTCTTTCTGTCAATGTATTAAGCAGTGGCTGGTTAACGTCCGCGCGGTTAGATCTAACCAAAGACAAACTGTATACACTTTCAGAATCAACAATAAAATTGCTCAAGGATGTTAGAGAACCAGTGACATTTAGGTTATACTTATCAGGTGGCTTAGCGCAGGCAGTTCCGCATTTGGGAATTTATGCAAACCGCGTCAGAGATTTGCTCTCAGAGTACCAGAGTATTTCAAACGGAAAAGTGAAATTGGAAGTACTGGACCCGGCGCCATTTTCAAGTATAGAAGACAGAGCCGTGGCAGCTGGCCTGCGAGGTATACCTGCGGTTAGCGGCGGGGATAATATGTATTTTGGTTTAGTAGGCTCAAATACAACCGATGATATTGAAACAATACCTTTTATCCAGATAGATCGCGAAGCCTTTCTGGAATACGATTTATCAAAAATGCTGTATGCGCTTGTAACCTCAAAGCCCACCGTGGTTGGGATAGTAAGCACTCTTCCAACAGATGGGACCATGAAAGTTACGGCAACAGGTCGACAGGAACCAGTAGCACCCTACGTTGTTCGAAATCAAATTGGTGAATTATTCGAGACGCGTTTTTTGGGAAAAGAAATAGATGAAGTGCCTAACGGCGTTAATGTCTTAATGGTCGTGCATCCCAAAAATCAGTCTGCCCGTACTATTTTTGCTATAGACCAGTACATGCTAGCGGGGGGCAAAGCGATTATTTTTGTTGATCCATTTGCCGAGGTAGAGGGNATGCAAGGGCAAATGCTAGGTTCGACCATAGGGGGGAGTTCNCTCGAGAAANTATTCAAGGTATGGGGNATTGAATACGANATAAATACAGTTGTCGGTGATCGGCTGAGCGCACGAAAAGTTCTACCGGANGCAGGTAATCGNCCAATAGAATATTTACCATGGCTNGAACTCCGAGGTCCAAGTCTAGACCGCTCTTCTCCTATTACATCAGGAATAGATGTAGTCGCGCTCGCCAGTGCAGGGCATCTGAGTGTCAAAGATAATTCATCACTCAAAATGACTCCGCTTTTAATATCTTCCCCCGGAGCCGGTTTAATAGATTCAAAAAAAGTTCAAGGTTTTAGAAATCCTAAAAAGTTACTCAGAGAATTTAAAGCGGACAAAAAACAATATATCCTAGCCGGCCGCGTTACGGGTTCTGTTCAAACTGCTTTTCCAGACGGCGTGCCGGCTCCAGGCAAGGATCAGGATGGTCAACTTGTTGAAGTAAATCCATGGCAACGTCCTATTTTAGCTCAGTCTAAATCTCCGTTGGACGTTATTGTTGTTGCTGACGCAGATATTCTAGCCGACCGTTTTTGGGTCATTATGAGAGACTTCGCCGGACAACGTGTTCCAGTTCCCACAGCAAACAATGGTGATTTTGTTTTAAATAGTATTGAAGCTCTCGCAGGTTCAAGCTCTCTTATGGAACTTCGAGGCAGAGGTAGCGCAAGCCGACCATTCAAAGTCCTACAGGACATCCAAAAAACGGCGTCCCAGAAATTTGAAGATAAAGAGCGCGGCTTGCGGCAAACAATAACTAAAACCGAGAAAAAGCTTCAACAATTGCGACGTCGTAATCCTGAAAGTTCTGCAAAGGTTGTATCAGAACGTGATCGACGTGAAATGGAGAAAATGCAGCGTGAGATACTTGGTTTTAGATCTGAACTTCGAAAAGTACGACGTTCCTTAACGCAGGATTATCAACGACTAGAAATGCAACTCTGGTTCTTGAATATCGCGTTGGTTCCAATTTTATTAATTATTTTTTCCATCGCTCTTTCGGTTATTAGAATTATAAGACGTCGGAATCACTCATTTGAACCTGCAGGTGGGTAGAGGCTGAAATGTTAACAAAGCGCTTTTTATATGGACTAACTCTCTTAACAATCGTGGTGTGCATTGCAGCAGGTTTGGTTCAGTATAACCGATGGTCAGATACAATACGCAATGTGAATGAAGAGTTAGTTTTTCCAAAGCTTTCGGATCAACTGGAAACGGTAGCAAAAATCAAGATAGAGCGATCTTCATCGGATACTAGAGGGTCTTTCGTCATTGAACCTTTTGATAACAAATGGGGCATCGTACAAAAAGGCGGATATCAAACTAGGGACGGCATAATTCGGGAAACCCTTATAGGTTTATCCCAATTAACCTACCAGGAAGCCAAAACGCAGGATCCAGACCGCTATTCTAAATTGAAACTTCGCGATATAACCAAAAAGGGATCTGAGGCCACGCGATTGGTAATTGAAGATAACCAAGGAAGAATAATTCTCGACGCCCTATTTGGAAAGAGGCTTCAAAATCTATCCGGTGGAACTCCATCTATCTATATGCGAAAGACAAACGAACGTCAAAGCTGGCTAACCAAGGGTGAGCTAGAGATACGTAACGGTGTTTTAGATTGGTTATCTGTCATCTTAACTTCAATCCAGCGAGAGCGTATTAAACGTGTTTTGATCACTTCGCGGGATGGAAGTGAACTTAAACTTACATACGATACAACCTTTGAAAGGTTTGAGATAGAAAACTTACCCAATGATCGAGAGATCAAATCACGTTTTCAACTTTTAAATATCGGTATTATACCTGAGAACCTACTTCTACAGGATGTCAGACCGGCCCGGCTCAAAGTAGACACGGAGTTAGGTGGAGCACGCTGGGAAACAAAAGACGGCCTAATTATCAATCTTTCTCTAGCCACCGATACAACCACTAAAAAACTTTGGGCTGCTATAAGCGTCACGATAAGTAATAGCGCTTCAGAAAAAGTAAAAAAAGAAGCTGCGAATATTCAAACAAGAACCGAAGGTTGGGAGTTTTTGCTCGGTGAAGCAACGATTAAAAAACTTCAATCAACAGTGGATACTTTGACTAAGATCAAAAACAATAACTAAACCTGAAGCTGATAATTCCATATAACGTTCTATTTATTTACCTATAAAATTTGGTTTCCTTTTTTCCATGAATGCAGTGCGTCCCTCTGTATAATCGGCGCTTGTTTGACACTGTCTAACTGTGGCCTCGTGGGCTGATAAATCCCACTCACTCTCAGGCTTTCCAGTTTCTATAAGAGATTCTTTCACTGCTTTTATTGACAAGGGTGCATTTCGAGCAATTCGAGCAATCATATCGCCAACTGTAGATTCTAGATCTACTTCGTTAACAACTCTATTAACGAGGCCCATAATTCTTGCCTCTTCTGCACTAAACTGTCGAGCTGTGTAAAAGATTTCTGCAGTAAAGGCCGGTCCCACAAGACGCTCTAATTCTCTTATCCCTTTAGCCTTGTAACCGATACCCAATTTTGCAGCCGGAACTCCAAATGTCGACTTTTCAGAACAAATCCTTATATCGCAACCAATAGCGATAGCTAAACCGCCGCCAATACAATATCCATTCACTTGGGCTATTGTTGGTTTTGCTACTGCATTCAAGGATGAGTGGAAGCCTGCCACCGACTTATCATAGGAAATCATAGCTTCCTTAGAAGCTCGCTCACTCCCAAACTTTGAGATATCCGCTCCTGCTACAAATGCCTTATTTCCAGCCCCTCTAAGGACAATGGCTCTAACGTTATCATCTTTTGCGTATTTATCTAATAGCGCTGCTGAGTTATCCCACATTTCTTGTGACATAGCATTCATTCTGGCTGGATTATTGAAAGTAATCCAAGCTATGCGGTCTATCACCTCGCTCAGTAACGTAATCTCTTCAGTAGTTGAAACTTCTTGAACCGCCATAATTTATATCCTTAAGTAAAATTTAATTGATTTATATAATGTTTGATTCCCGCAACTCTGCAATCTCGGTTGCACCTAGCCCCATTTCTTTGAGTATTTCTT
Source organism: Rhodospirillaceae bacterium (assembly GCA_002709155.1). Classification (GTDB taxonomy): domain Bacteria; phylum Pseudomonadota; class Alphaproteobacteria; order Thalassobaculales; family Thalassobaculaceae; genus UBA7326. Next base: position 8,838 of record PAQA01000025.1, on the reverse strand, counting down.
CTGTATGCTCTCCATAATCTGGCGGAGGCATGGTCATAGTGCTGGGTGTACGTGACATACGTATTGGTTGCCCTACCAATTCTATATCTCCACGCGCATGCCCACTGACAGTTTTAGCCATTTCCAAATGCTTGACCTGTGGATCCTCGAAGGCCTCGTCAATATTATATATAGGGCCACTAGGAACACCATTTTTATTCAGTAATTCCACCCAATATTCCGATGTTTCTTGACTTATAAAGGTTTCTATCTCTTGGTTCAGAGCATCCCTATTTTTTGACCTAGCCTCCGCTTCAGCATAATCAGGATGGTCACGCAAGTCTTGCCTGTCAACTAAGTCACAAAAGCGCTTCCAGATAACCTGCCCGGCGACTCCAAGATTGATATACCCATCTTTTGTTTTAAAAACCCCGGTCGGTATACTGGTTGGATGATTGTTACCTGCTTGCTTGGGAACATCGCCATCTACCAACCACCTTGCAGCCTGAAAATCCAGCATAAACAATTGCGCCTGTAATAATGAAGTATCTATCCATTGTCCTTTGCCCGAATCTTCACGTTCCAATAGAGCGATCATGATGCCTTGCGCTGCAAATAACCCTGCACAAAGATCCGCTATAGGGATACCAGCTCGCACCGGACCTTGGCCCGGCAATCCAGTTATAGACATCACTCCTCCCATACCCTGGGCTATTTGATCAAAGCCAGGCCTTTTCGAATATGGTCCATCTTGCCCAAAACCAGATATGCTGGCATAAACTAATTTTGGATTTTCCTTACTAAGGGCATCGTAATCTATTCCAAGACGCTGCTTCACATCTGGACGATAATTTTCGACGATTACATCAGCAGTTCTGACTAGACGTTTCAACAACTCGACCCCTTTTTCATTTTTTAGGTTCAATGTCATTGCGCGTTTATTACGATGGAGGTTCATGAAGTCTGGTCCGTGCCGGGCGCCGCCCAGAGCATTGCCCCCATCCATAGCTTCGGGGAGCTCTATTTTTATCACATTTGCTCCCCAATCAGCCAATTGACGAACACAGGTTGGCCCTGCTCGCACCCGTGTTAAGTCTAAAACCGTGAAACGTTTTAACGCATCTGAAGCTGGATTAACCGCCATAATTTTTCCTTCTACTTAAATAAAACTACTATTTTCAGGCCCTTTTGCCCATTTTCCTCGAGAGACCACCATTATCAATTTTACATCCCGGTTTTACAAAATCATCTGCAACCAATGCAACAAATGAAGTTGCCAACATTTAATTTATATAGTGGCCTATCTATGCTGCTTAACGTTACTATAAGAATAATCGCCAAATAATTAATAGAAAAATATAACGCAACAACCATATTATTCCTATGATGTTACCAAGATGCATAGTGCGGTGTGCCCGCATCAATTTTTCTGGATATTAAATAAACCATGGATGACCTATCTTTATCCACCTGGTCTGGGTTGAAACTGGCTGCTAGCCGAAGCGAGAGATTGGTCTTTACTAATCTAGACTTCGAACTTGTTCCTGGAGACGCTCTTTTACTCACAGGTCAAAACGGTTCTGGTAAATCTACCTTGCTTCGGATCATGGCAGGCCTCAACCAACCCATTTCTGGATCTATGCTGTGGAATTCTGAAATCATGAAAAATGTCTTAAGCACTCACTCTGCTCGAGTTAACTATATAGGACATGCGGCAAGTGTGAAATTGGCACTTACTGTCGAAGAAGATATTAGATTTTGGATGCAATTGAATGGTGGTTCAAGTCAAGGAATAATGGAAATAGCGCTCAAGCATTTTGGGCTCTTAAATCAAAGAAATATGCCGATAAGGTTTTTGTCATCTGGCCAACAAAGAAAACTGGCACTCACTCGTCTTATGGTAAAAAATTCTAAAATTTGGTTACTCGATGAACCAACGGTAGGGCTGGACAGCAAAGGCATTCAATCTCTAGAGGACATTATACACAAACAAAGAGCTGATAATGGTATAGTTGTAGTGGCGTCACACACGGAAATAAACTTGGGGAACAATATTAAAAACATCAATTTATCAGATTTTCAAACGAATACCTCCCAAACCTATTCGGCAAGCTTTGGCTATGAGGAATAGGTGATGGATACCGTCATGGCAATTATTCGTAGAGACTTGTCTCTAGTAATGAGACAAGGAAGCGATGCTTTTGTGGTATTAATATTTTTTATTGTCACCGTGACTTTATTTCCATTAGGGGTCAGTCCAGACCCCCTTATTTTACAAAATTTGGCCAGTGGCATCGTTTGGGTTGGAGCTTTGTTAGCAGCAATGTTGTCGCTTGACCGTCTTTTCCAAACAGATTACGACGACGGGTCCCTAGAGTTATTGGTGCTCTCTCCATATCCGTTGGAAATCGTCGTTTTGTGTAAATGTTTCGTTCACTGGTTGACAACGGGTTTGCCTATTATGGTGATCTCGCCAGTTTTAGCCTTAATGCTCAATATTAAAACCGGCGCCTTTTTGTACTTAATCACTAGTATGGCGTTGGGGACGCCTATAATCAGCCTTCTAGGAGCAGTAGGCGCCGCACTAGTTCTAGGCTCACGACGGTCCGGCGTCCTAATCGCGCTGCTTATAATTCCGTTGACGATACCAATTCTTTTATTTGGGGTAGGCGCCATACAAGCGGCTACGGAAGGATATAATGCTTCAAGCCCATTAATGTTTTTAGGCGCCCTCTTATTATTTTCTATTGCGCTATGCCCATGGGTGATAGCTTCCAGCTTAAGGCAAGTTGTATCGTGAGGTTCCAATACAATGCATAGATTTGCTAATCCGGCCCGTTTCATGCGAATAGCCGAACCAATTTTACCATGGACATCTGTGGGAGCCTTGGCTGCGATTCTGCTTGCCCTGTATTTTGGTATATTTGATTCTCCAGCAGATTATCAGCAAGGAGAAACCGTTAGAATAATGTACGTACATGTTCCAGCTGCGTGGATGGCGTTATTCGCATATACCTTGATGGCTTTGGCGAGCGGAAGTTTCCTTATTTGGAAGCACCCTTTAGCCGACTTATCTGCCCAAGCGGCTGCCCCTATTGGAGCAGGCTTTACCGCCATTGCCCTAGTGACCGGAGCATTATGGGGACAACCAATGTGGGGAACTTGGTGGGTGTGGGATGCGCGCCTAACCTCCGTATTGATACTTTTTTTTCTTTATCTCGGATACATGGCACTGGTAAACGGATTTGATGATCCCGAGAGGGGATCTCGAATGGGGGCAATTTTAGCTTTGGTAGGTTTCATAAACGTGCCCATCATAAAATTTTCCGTCGACTGGTGGAATACACTGCATCAGCCAGCCAGCATTAGCAGACTAGACGCTCCTGCTATTGATACATCGATGTTGATCCCATTGCTGTTGATGGCAATCGGGTTCAAACTTTTTTTTATCAGTATTTTAATCCTCCGCATTAAAATACAACTTTTAAAAAAACGTATTCGTTCAATACAACTGACGCATTAATCAAAACTTCTAAACTCTTTTGATAAATGTGTACTTGATCTTCTTTAACCGACTTACATTTTGTTTTATATATCTCTTAGAGGGTTTTTTGGGGGGGCTGGACAGGGGCCAGTGACGTTGTATGACTGATTATGGAATTTATATCTGGTCATCTTATTTGGTGACCGGCTTTACTATTGTATTGGTTCTTGGCTATTCCTTATATCAATTAAGGATCGCTAAACGAGCGCTTAAAGATTTAAATAACGACGGCCTAACCAAACAAAGAGTTGCAGATGACACCTAAACGTCGTCGATTGACAATGGTGGGGCTCGGTCTTCTTATGATTGCGGCAGCAACAGCCCTTGCCCTTAATGCTTTTGAAGACACTTTGGTTTTTTTTTATAGTCCAACGGACTTGATTGATACTAAAACCAACCCAAAGAAACAAATTAGAGTAGGGGGATTAGTTGAGGAAAAGAGCCTTTTAAAATCGAATGATGGTCTAAGTGTTTCATTCACTATTACAGACCTTGATAATAGCTTGCCGGTAATCTTTAAGGGCGCACTGCCAGATTTGTTTAGGGAAGGTCAGGGTGTAGTTGCTGAAGGATATTTAGTAGGTGGTCTTTTTCAAGCGAAACACGTGCTCGCAAAACATGATGAAAACTATATGCCAAAAGAAGTAGCAGACTCATTGAAAAAATCAGGGAAATGGAAAGGGGGTAACAAACAATGATAGCTGAACTAGGGCATTATGCGTTAGTTTTGGCTTTGCTCATTGCTTTGGTCCAGACTACCGTCCCCCTCTATGGGGCAGCTAAAAATGATTTTTCGTTAATGGGCGTAGCTCAACCCGCCGCCACTGCACAATTCATTGCAATCGCAATTGCATTTGGAGCACTCACACATGCTTATGTCACTTCTGACTTTTCAGTAATTAACGTAGCTGAGAATTCGCATTCCTTAAAACCATTGTTATATAAAATAAGTGGCGTTTGGGGAAACCATGAAGGTTCAATGATCCTTTGGGTTTTAATCCTAGCACTGTTTGGATTTGCAGTAGCACAATTTGGAATACATCTTCCCCCAACATTAAAAGCCAGAGTTTTATCGGTCCAAGCATCTATTGGCGTTGCTTTTCTGGGTTTCATTCTTTTAACTTCTAACCCATTTTTAAGATTAGACCCCGCCCCAATTGACGGTCGCGACTTAAATCCACTTTTACAAGATCCAGGGTTAGCGTTCCATCCTCCAATGCTATACCTAGGTTATGTGGGTTTTTCGATGGCATTTTCGTTTGCCGTCGCTGCTTTAATAGAAGGTCGGGTGGACCCGGCGTGGGCGCGCTGGGTTAGACCTTGGACTCTGGCCGCATGGATAGCTCTCACAGCTGGCATAACGCTTGGGAGTTGGTGGGCATACTATGAACTTGGTTGGGGAGGATGGTGGTACTGGGATCCAGTTGAAAACGCAAGCTTTATGCCCTGGTTATCTGGAACAGCATTACTTCATTCAGCAGTGGTCGTGGAGAAAAGAGATGCGCTGAAAAGCTGGACTATTCTTCTTGCTATCTTAACCTTCGCGTTAAGTCTAATGGGTACTTTTCTGGTCAGATCAGGTGTTTTAACCTCTGTCCATGCCTTTGCCGTAGATCCAGAGAGGGGTCTATACATACTTGCAATTCTTGTACTATTTGTTGGTGGTGCTTTGATCATGTTTGCACTAAGGGCACCATCGATGAAGCTAGGGGGATTATTTCAGCCGATAAGTCGAGAAGGAGGTTTAGTAATGAATAACCTTCTGCTCTCAGTTGCAACAGCAACCGTATTTATTGGAACTCTTTATCCTCTTTTTCTAGATGCCACTACTGGACAAAAGGTATCTGTTGGCCCTCCGTTTTTTAATGCCACTTTCGTTCCAGTAATGATCCCACTAGTCCTCCTGATGGCGATTGGTCCAATGTTGGCTTGGAAACGAGGTGATCTATCGGCAGCAATGTCGCGGCTTTGGTTCGCCGTCGCTCTATCATTTGGCATTAGCATATTCGTATTTTGGCTCCATAGTGATGAGCCTCTCACCCCCGTGATTGGTTTTGCATTAGCTGGTTGGCTAGCGGGCGGGACTCTCAAAGAATTTGCGGACAGAATAGCATTATTCCGAGATCAATTATCTAAATCTTTGTCCAAAGCCAGACGCTTACCTAGATCTGCATATGGCATGACATTGGCACATCTGGGGTTGTCCATTTTTATCTGTGGAGCTGTAGCTGATAGTGCATGGAGAACTGAAGTAGTTATAAACGCAAAAGAAAGGAATACAACTTCGATTGCAGGGTTCGAAGCGGAATTAGAAACTGTAGACAGGCTCGAAGGCCCTAATTACCATTTGGAAAGAGCAACCGTTGTTATAAGAAAAAATGGCGAGTATGTCACAAGAGTATTCCCCGAAAGACGGTTTTATCCAGTGCAACAAATGCCCACGACTGAGGCCGCTATTTACACAACATTTCTAGCTGACATATATGTTTCGTTGGGAGAAGGCAGCAAGGACCAAGGTTGGACACTTAGATTGTGGTATAACCCCCTGATACCCTGGATATGGGCCGGCTGTTTGATTATGGTTTTAGGGGGTTTAATATCACTATCAGACCGGCGGCTCCGAATTGGTGCCCCATTTAAACGAGCACATAAAAAAGTTAAAGAAAACGGTTTGCTTGAAAATGCGTAAATTGATTTATCTGGGGCCTCTACTTTTTTTTATAATTACTGCCGTTTATTTCGCTTTACCAATTTTAAAAGGCAAAGATCCAAGAATTTTGCCGTCAGCTATGATTGAAAAAAATATCCCAGATTTGAATCTTCCCCCACTTCTTGAAACAAAACCTGGTATAGACAAGCAAGCATTGATGGGAGAAATCCAGTTAGTTAACTTTTTCTCATCTTGGTGTGGTCCTTGTCGAACAGAACATGATTTCCTTATGAGCGTAAGCAAGTCAGAGATAATCCCGATATACGGGATCAATTACAAGGATAAGCAAAATGCTGCTAAAGCGTGGTTACTTGACCTAGGAGACCCTTACGAGAGAATTGGCAGAGACATTGATGGACGGACAGCTATAGATTGGGGTGTTTACGGTGTTCCCGAGACGTATCTAATTGATAAATATGGCCGAATTCAGTATCGACACGTTGGTCCACTTTCCGAGAGCATTTTTAAAGAAAAAATATCCCCTATAATCAAGGCTCTACGGAAACAAACGAATGGTTAAAAATCGACTTTTTATCCTAATTCTTGCTATACTGGCCAGTATTCCACTAAACGCTTCAGCAGTTGAGCCATCCGAGATACTACAAAATCCTCAGCTCGAGCTGCGGGCGCGGAATCTGAGTCAAAATATACGTTGCCTCGTATGCCAAAACCAATCAATTGATGATAGCAATGCTTCCTTGGCGAAAGATTTAAGAAAAATTGTCAGAGAACAGCTGGTTAGCGGTGCGTCAGATAATGAAATATATGATTTTTTAATAGCACGGTACGGTGACTTCATTCTATTGCGACCTCCAGTTAAAGCAACCACCTATATATTATGGTACGGACCGTTATTTATATTCTTCGCCGGTCTATCTTTGTCAGTATTATTTCTCATTCGGAGAAAAAAAATATTGCCCGAAGAACCGCTATCCCCCAAGGAACAGGAAGAACTATCCAGCCTTATAAACAGAAAGGAGGAGGGATAGGATGTTATTTTGGTTCATAGCCGGAATACTAACCCTAGGCGCTGTGCTCGCAATTATATGGCCTATACTAAAAGAAAAGACCCTGAATGAAGATCCTGCTTCTTTTAATTTGCAGGTCTATGCCGACCAATTGAATGAACTGGAACGAGACCATCTGCAAGGTCGCATAGGAGAACAAGATAAGGAGTCCGCCCGCCTTGAGATACAGCGGAGAATTTTATCGACCAACACCGAAATAAAAGAGAACGTTGATCAAACCTGTAAAATACCTAGTCAATTCAGTCGAATGATATTGGCAGTATTATTAGCATTTTTGATACCGTCATTCGCTTTGGGAACATACATATCAATGGGAAAGCCAGGTCTTCCCGGCCAACCCTTTAATGATCGTGTTGCTCAAACTACTAAGCAAACCGCTACAACGGCTGTTGCAGGCCAACATGGCGAGATAAACAATATGATCACCAATTTGCGGGCTAAGTTAGATAAGAACCCTAATGACACGAAAAGTTGGGAACTCCTTGGTAAAACTTATCTTATGCAAAAAAAGTATTCTGAGGCGGCATCCACTCTGGAGCGAGCTCTTCAAACAACACCGAATAATATTGGGATGCGCGCAGCTTTTGCGGAGGCCCTAACCCTGGCTGCCAATGGACGTGTCACCCAAAAATCTGAATCTGAGTTTAAAGCGGTTGAAAAGCGTACTCCAGAAGATCCTAGAGCCCGTTACTATTTGGGCCTTGCTGAATATCAAAGAAACAATTTGATAGCAGCGCTTCGACGCTGGATTTCTCTAGAAATCGATACTCCAGTAGACGCGCCATGGAGAACAATGCTTCAAAGCCGCATTCAAAAGGCTGAGAAGGAAAGTGGAATTGATATCTCTGCATTGAAGTTAGGCGAAATCACGAAAAAACCTCCCCCAAAGAAAAAAATTACGCAAAATGAAGGGCAATCAACACAGGTATCAAAATCCATTCCCGGTCCAAGCCAAAGTCAAATCGCTGCGGCACAAAATATGACCGTCAAAGATCGTCAATCTATGATCCGAAGTATGGTCAAACGCTTAGCTGATAAATTACAAGACAACCCAAATGATGTCGACGGGTGGCTGAGGCTTGCGCGTTCGTACTCTGTGTTAAAACAGTCTGAGGACTCCATAAATGCCTATAGTCAAGCGGCCAGGATTGCTCCAAATAGAATAGATATCCAGCTGAACTTTGCGCGTGCACTTTTTCCAGTCGGAACGCCCGGAACAGAAATACCTCCTCGCCTTAAACCGGTAGTCGAAAATATTTTAAAACTCGACCCCAACCAACCAGAAGCAATGTTTTACCGGGGAATAATCGCTAAAGCAGAAGGTAATTATTCACTTGCCGAGGAATTATGGACTCGTCTGTTGGAGATAATGGGCCCTAATGCACCGGCAAGGAAATCAATAGAAGATCATATTAATTCTCTCAAAAAGCAAAAGTAAAATTATCAATTAAAGTTAATCCCGTGTGTTTGTGATTGATTTTGTCTATAAGTTAAGCGCAGACACAAGATGAATTCAAACGACTAGATCAATACATGCAATTAAAATACGGGTTTGGTTATCGTGCATTGGCGTAATA
>PAQA01000024.1 GCA_002709155.1 Rhodospirillaceae bacterium | reverse complement strand
GAAATCGTATTAAACCTGATTATCAGTATTTATAATTTCACAATAAATCGGCATAATAACTACTGGCTAACGCCGATGAAAATATGATTTATTTACGAGGCATTGTATACCTATTTGATGAAATACACGGACAATGACCCAATTCTAAAAATTAAACTCGCGAAAAATTATCATGGTTTATTTTCATAAGGTATTATTAAATTTAGGCATTATATTTATTAGTTGTTTTTTGACCGTTGATAATACCGAAGCAAGTGATAATAAAGATCAGCCAGAAAGAGGATACTCAAAGCAGTTTAAGGGGGCGGTGACTGCGGAAAAATTTATGGTGTCGACCGCAAACCCTATTGCAACTAACGCTGGTTATAAAGTGCTTCTGAGTGGGGGAAGTGCAATCGACGCGGTTGTCGCTATACAAATGGTATTAAACGTCGTTGAACCGCAGTCTTCTGGTATCGGTGGTGGGGCTTTTATTCTTTACTGGGATGCAAAAAAGCGACAACTATATTCATTCGATGGTAGAGAGACTGCTCCTACATCACTGAATAGTAATTACTTTATTACACGGGATGGCCGTAAAAAGAGTTTTTGGGACGCCGTTCAAGGTGGCGGATCGGTGGGCGTTCCCGGCACGTTAAGGCTAATGGAGTTCGTTCATCAACGTTATGGAATAGTAAGCTGGTCTGAATTATTTAAACCAGCAATACAGATAGCACGTGAGGGTTTTGTGGTATCTCCCAGGCTTGCAAAATCTATCAGTCGCGCCAAGAAGCGGGGGCTTGATCGTTTTCCTGCTGCCAGAGCCTATTTCTTTAATAAAGATCTAACACCGAAATTAGCTAACTCGAGACTCGCGAATATACCTCTTGCAGAAACCTTTGATTTGGTCGCAAAACGTGGAGCCAATGTATTTTATGAAGGCAGTTTGGCCCACTCAATAGTAAACTCGGTTAGGAAAACGAAGTTGAATCCAGGTCACTTAACACTAGATGATCTAGCCAATTATCAAGTCAAAGAGCGGAAGCCAGTCTGCATACCATACAAAGAATACGAAGTATGCGGCATGGGCTCACCAAGTTCTGGGGGGCTCACTGTTGGTCAGATTTTAGGTATACTTGAAAACTTTGATCTCGAAAAGCAGAGATCATCATTGAAAGCAACCCACCTTTTCATTGAAGCTTCTAAGTTAGCTTACGCTGACAGAAATCTTTATATGGCAGATAAAGATTTTATAGAGGTTCCTGAGATGGGACTGATAGATAAGGTATATCTTTTAAATAGGGCCCAATTAATCACCGATAGGGGTTCAGGAAAGGCTGCTGCGGGCTATCCCAAAGGCAGCAAAGGATTATTGAGAAGCCTTCAGCAACAAAACGAAAGACCTGGAACTACGCATTATGTCGTCGTTGACAAATATGGGAATTCGGCATCAGTAACGTCAACTATAGAAACGGGGTTTGGGAGCCGAGTGATGGTTGGCGGTTTTCTGCTTAATAACGAGTTAACAGACTTTTCATTTGTTCCAGACCGTAATGGACGCCTTATCGCCAATAGAGTGCAAGGAGGAAAAAGACCTAGAAGTTCGATGGCCCCAACAGTGGTTCTAAAAGAAGGCAAGCCATTTTTGATCACCGGGTCTCCGGGTGGATCACGGATTATCTCATACGTTGCAAGAACCATATTAAATGTACTTGAGTGGGGATTAGACCCACAAGCAGCTATAAATTCTGGTCATATTGTTAATAGAAATGGTGTCACGGAGCTGGAAGAAGAAACGGATGCCATAAACCTCAAAGAAGGTTTAGAATCCCTAGGACATAAAGTAAAAATTAGAAATTTAAATAGTGGCCTCCACAGTATTCTTTTTGCACAAGATGGCACCTTGATTGGAGCAGCAGACCCACGAAGAGAAGGATTGGTGATGGGAGAATAACATATTTGGCTCCCGTTATCAAAAAATCGAGATAGGAAAAAGATGATGTTATTTGGAGCAATGGTGACACCTAGAGTTTCTGATTGGATGCTTATCAAAGATATAGAAAATATGGGGTTTGGTTCTGTATGGTTGCCGGATTCACATATGATTTATTCTGATACTTATGCGGTTCTCTCATTAGCTGCCGCTAATACATCCAAAATTAAACTCGGAACCGGAATAGCAGTGGCTCCAACTAGAATTGCACCGGTCACCGCTCATTCAATTGCGACTATCAATCAGTTAGCCCCAGGTAGAACGTTTTTAGGTATTGGGACCGGTCATACAGGTATGCGTGTCATGGGGATGGATCCAATAAAGGTAGGAGAATTTAGAGAGTATTTGAGGGTTACGAGAGCGCTTCTTCATGGTCAGGAAATTGATTACACCCTTAATGGTAAAACAAGGGACATAAAGTTTTTGCACCCAGATGACGGTTTTATAGATGTTGAGAGTCCTGTTCCTATTTATGTGGCTGCAGATGGCCCGCTTGCTCTGCAAGCCGCAGGTATTTACGGGGATGGCAGGATTTGTTCGCATAATCAATCAAAAGCATTACTTAAAGATAGCCTCGAAACGATCAAATTGGGGGCACAAAAAGCCCAAAGAGTTTTGCCGGAAACATTCAATACAACGGTGTTAACATATGCTTGTGTGTTAAAACCGGGAGAAAGCATCACCTCCGAACGTGTGATTGATGAAATTGGATCAATGGCCATAGCTTCCCTTCATTATTGGTGGGAACTTTACAAGAATGATGGAGATACAAGTACAATTGCTCGGAGCTGTCATGCCATCTGGGAGGAATATTTAGAATTTACGGAGCAGATGGAAATACCGTTGGAAAAGCGTTATCAGAAAGTACATTTAGGTCACTGTGCTTATATATTACCGGAAGAAAGACGCTTCGTGACAGAAAATTTGATAAGGTCGACAGGAGGACTAGTTGGCACTCCTGAGGAAATAATCGACATGATAAGAGACAGAGAGGCAATGGGGTTGACCGAAATTGCTCTACTTCCTGGTATGGAGTTTGCCAGAAAAAACTTATCAGATTTTTCTACGCACGTCATCGAAAGGTATTGAATTTGAAGGGGGAGATTAATAACTTAATCTCATTTACGATACCCCTTTGGGTTAGCAAATGATTCAATGCAATAAGGGTGACATTAGTTAAAATAATAAAAAAAATTGGGAGTTTCAGATGAGTGTAAATACCATAACAGGTCGTTCTGCATTTTTAGCATTATTAAAAGACGAGGGGATAACCCATCTATTTGGAAACCCAGGAACAACGGAACTTCCAATTATGGACGCACTGACCGAGCACCCTGACTTGAATTACATGATGAGTATGCAGGAGTCCCTAGTCGTATATATGGCGGAGGGATATTCAAGAGCTTCTGGGAAATTGTCGGCCTGTAATGTTCATGTGGCGCCGGGCCTTGGTAACGCGATGGGAGCCATATACGCTGCTAAATTTGCTAATACACCAATCATCATTACTGCAGGACAACAAGAATTAGGACACGGGCTAACTGAACCGCTACTTTACGACCCTTTAGTTCCCATAGCAGAACCATTGGTTAAATGGGCGGTCGAGGTTACTCGCCTTCAGGATTTACCTCGTATTGTCCGAAGGGCCGCAAAAATAGCAATGACACCCCCAACAGGGCCTGTTTTTATTTCTCTGCCCGGAGATATTTTAAATGAGGAGGGTGCATTGGAATTAGGGGCTAGAACTCGTGTTGATACAAAAGTTCGCCCGGTTGATTCTACACTTGAGCGATTTGCAGATAGAGTATTGGCGTCGTCTAATCCAGTAATTGTAGCTGGTCATGAATTAGCAACCGATGATGCACTTGATGAGGCAGGTGAATTCGCTAGCATATTGGGATGCCCAGTCTACCAACAAACTGTTCAATATGGGGCTCATTTTTTGTCTGAGCATCCAGGATTTATGGGAGCTTTGACTCGTGACCAACAGCAAGTAAGGGATGTTTTGTCTCCACATGATTTGTTGATTGTATTGGGTGCGGATGTTTTGCGCATGTCGGTATGGGCGCCTGTAGAGCCGCTTCCTGAGGGAATGCCGGTAGTGCAAATTGGACAACGAGATTGGGAAATGGGGAAAAACTTCCCGACAGAATTGGCGGTTCGGGCTGATATTAAAGAGACCCTCAAAGTACTCAATCCGGTTATGGAGAAAAGGGGTGGGCAGGCTCTTCAAACACGAGCAAAGAAATCACTATCTGATCTCTCGGATAAAAACTGGACATCAAAAAGGAATAAGTTAACGGCGCAACTTGTTGCCGAAAGGCAAGCCCATGTTATAGATCCGTCCTGGATGGTGATGGAAGTAATTAACACAATGCCTGAAGATGCAATTATAGTAGATGAGGGTATTATTAGCACGAGGGCTTTGAGCGCTCTATTGCCATACAAAGATTCGGCATCTCTATTTGGGATGGCCAGTGGCGGTATTGGTTGGGGTATTCCGGCGGCCTGTGGTGTTCAGGCGGCTCATCCTGATAGACCAGTGATCGCTATTATTGGAGACGGTAGTTCAATGTACTCCATACAGGCGCTTTGGACAGCAGCTAACCAGAAGCTACCACTGACTTATATTATTTGTGACAATGGTGGATATCGAATTATTAAGGAAAGGCTATATGCATTTCATGGTAATGATAATTTTATTGGTATGGATTTCAAAGAACCGGTTGTTGATTTTGTAGGATTAGCACGCTCTATGGGAGTTTCATCTGTTCGTATTGATAAACATGAGGAGCTTGCTCCTGCATTAGAGGCAGCAATTAAAAACACTGGAGGGCCAAATTTGCTCAGTGTTACTGTTGATCGGGGTAAGTTTTAGGATTGATCGTTTAAGGTTTGTCCTACACGATCAGGGGAGACAATTTGCTTTTTATTCGCAGCTTCCATGATTGCGAGTGTTGTGCTTAATGTTCTCGCGCCATCTTCACCAGATGTTCTTGGTGACTCTTCACCGCGAATAACTCTGCCAAAGTGCTCTATTTGATCTTGCAAAGGGTTGTCGGCTCCCTCTAATTGTTGTGTTTTTAGCATAGGAAAATGCCAGGCCGCCTCTTTTTCATTAGGATATGTCCAAATTCGCATCAAAGGAAAATCTAATGACCCTTTAGTTCCAATAAAGCGATAACAACAGTCATCCATGTGGGCAAAATCCTTATTTTCGCCTGTGGTTGCCTCATAGGACCACGGACTTGGAGCAGCATCTGATAATAGAATAGTCCCGAGGGCCCCATTTTCAAATCTTAATGCGATTGCGGCAGTATCTTCGACCTCGTGCTTCCTTGTGTGATTTGAAACATGTGAAGAAATTTCTACTATGTCTCCACATATCCATCTGAGGCAGTCAACATCATGAATTAAATTGGTTAATATTGGTCCTCCACCTCTTTGGGTCCGCCAAGCTGCGTTATAATAGTCATCATGCTTTTTCATTGCCCAGATGGCAGAAACACCAGTCAAAGTTCCAATTTTTTCTGATAAGATAATCTCTCGTGCTTTTTCTAGTTGCCTATTGAACCTTCGATAATGTCCAGAGAGAACCTGAGTTTTTTCCTCTCTACTAATCGTTATAATTGATCGCGCTTCGTCCATTGTAGTTGCTATTGGTTTTTCAATTAGAACGTGAACTTTGTTTTTTGCACAAACTATAGCCTGTTCCGCGTGCAGTGAATTTGGTGTTGCTAAAACCACTCCGTCTACGAAAGTATTCGAGAATAAAGCATCCAAAGTTGTGTGGAATTGCGCATCATGTTTTTTCGCAAATGATGCAGCAGTAGGTTCTGTGTCAACAATAGCACTTAATCTACAGGTTGTGCTCGATATTAAGGCGGCAGCGTGCTTTTTCCCAATAACTCCAAATCCAACCAATGCTATTTGCGTCTTTGTCATGGTTGTAGTTGCCTTCAAGATTTTACGAACTGTTATTATGACGTGACTTTGAGTACCTTATCAACACAAGCAAGCCACCCCGCATATTTTTTTTCTCTTTGAGTAGCGGAGATCTCCGATTCAAAACGCCTATCCAGCATCCAATTTTTTGAAAATTCTGGAGGTCTAGGATAAAAATCAATAAAAAGTCCAGCTAAGTAAGCGGCCCCTAGAGCAGTGGTTTCGAGAATTTTTGGTCGATCGACGGGGCTGTTCAGCATGTCCGACAGAAATTGCATGGTCCAATTACTCGCTGACATACCGCCATCAACTCGTAATATCGTTTGGGAATGATTTGAAGAACTGAAATCTTGGCGCATCGCTTCCAATAAATCGCGAGTTTGATAGCAAGAAGCCTCTAAGGCAGCGCGAGCCAGCTCATTCGGGCCAGTGTCGCGCGTAAGTCCAAATATAGCCCCGCGCGCCTGCGGCGCCCAGTAAGGCGCTCCTAGACCGGTAAAAGCTGGTACCATGTAAATTTCTTCAAACTCACTCGAGTTCGCTGCCATAATTCCACTTTGCGCTGCATTATCGAGAACGCCAAGGCTATCGCGTAACCATTGAACCGCTGCTCCAGCGACAAAGATAGACCCTTCTAAAGCATACGTTACTTCTCCTTCTAAAGAATAGGCAATGGTTGTCAGTAGCTTGTTGTTGGACTTAATGGATGTTTTTCCTGTGTTTAAAAGGGCAAAGCAGCCTGTTCCATAGGTAGATTTCAACATACCTGGATCAAAACAGGCTTGTCCAATTGCAGCGGCCTGCTGGTCACCTGCTATTCCATTTATATTAATTTCGCATCCGAATAGGTTAGAGTCTGTTGTGCCAAACTTATCTGAGCAGTTCTTAACCGTTGGTAACATAATTGCCGGAATATTAAATATATCTAATAACTCTTGATCCCAACTTTGGGTATGAATATTGAATAGACTTGTGCGTGAAGCATTTGTCATATCTGTAGCATGAATTTTTCCACCTGTTAGGCGCCATAACAGAAAAGTATCCACGGTTCCGAAAAGTAAATCCCCGGATAGGGCATTTTTTCTTGCATCCTCTACGTTATCCAGTATCCATGCTATTTTTGTAGCAGAAAAGTAGGGATCGAGCACAAGCCCTGTTTTTTGCGATATAATCGGCTCGAAATTCTTCAACTTTAAAAAATCACAAATTTCAGCTGTTCTACGATCTTGCCAAACAATGGCCGGATAAATAGCTTTCCCCGTTTTTTTATTCCACACAAGAGTCGTTTCACGCTGATTAGTAATTCCAATTGAAACTACGTCTTGAGCGGTCAGATTAGCTTTTGTGATGGCTTTTTGAGCCGTCTCTATTGTTGAATTCCAGATTTCGTCTGGATCATGCTCAACCCAACCGGATCTTGGAAAAAACTGCTGCAACTCCTGCTGATTTATCGATACAATTGAGAAATTTTGATCAAAAATTACAGCTCTTGTAGAAGTGGTTCCTTGATCTATGGCTAATATATATTTTGGCATTTATTTTAGCCCCAGTCGGTAGTTTAATTTTTACTGTCTAAAAGCTTACATGAAATTTCGTTGGGTGTATTTTTGATTAAGCGCGGTTATTTAACCATTTTTGTACTATTTGATATTCTATTTTGACAGGATTAATCCTAATTTAGATTTGCGGTAAAGTATATCATCTGCGATTTTAATTCATTCAAAGCGACGTAAATAATTTACTTCGGACTCATAAAGCTCGTCTCCTGAGCGTTCCTCCATTTCCTCGAGATTATAAACTTTATAAAAACCCCATCAAAATTTGTTCCATAACTAGAAAAAAGTTTGTTTAAATTTTCTTACATTAACCGGGATTTCTTTCTTTGTGCCCGCAAATGACGCTGCATTTCCAAGGCCATTTTTTTCACATCAAAACTTTTAAGCCACGGCCAGCTGTATCACGGGCTATACCACATCCGTGTATATCCCACCTAAAATCATGTGATCGAACCTTTCCAAAATGAGGTGTGTCATTTCTAAAACAAATTTCTGATAGCTAATCGTTAGAATAATTAATGACTATAATTTCTTTTGGAATGCGAAGGGAAAAGAAGACAAGTGAACGAACTATTAAATTGGATGCCTTTTTTTAGAAATAAATTGTGAGGACATAGCTTGAGAATTATAGTGCACGTGAGGATTATTTTCGGTGAGTGATATTGTAACTTCATTGTCTGACGCTTTATGTGNTCGGTTTTCNCAGGAAACACTGTTGTTTTTTANCGAAAATGGCTGGGATGATNGGTATGGTGGTCTTTTCGAAATTCTCGAAACCGATGGAGNAGCCAAAGATATCCCATTCCGNCGCGTCATGGTTCATGCGCGCCAATTATTTGTTTTCTCTAGATGGGCAAAACTAACAGGTAATGATCATTTCATAACTAATGCCGACAAGATTTTTAATTTTATGACAAGTGCCTTCTGGGACTCCCAAAATGGGGGATGGTTTTCCAAGGTTAACCTAGATGGCTCTGTGAAAGATCCAAATAAGAATCTTTATGCACACGCTTTTATACTATTTGGTTTGGCGAACTATAAAAGTTCACTGAATAGAAAAACTGCTCAAACTTGGATAGATAAAACATTAGATATAATTGAATATCGATTTAGCAGAGAAGATGGCTCGTTTAAGGAAGAATTAAGCACTGATTTTGAGGATTTATCGCCACAGATTAGAAGCCAAAACCCACATATGCATCTCCTAGAGGCAATGTTATACTTATTAGAAAATGATAAGCAAAATCCCAGATATTTAACACTCGTAAATCGCTTGCTAAATTTATTTGAACACAAAATTTTAGATAATGAAAATAAACTTATCAGGGAGTATTTAGATCAAAGTTTTCAACCGAGGTTGGTTAATAGTTTTATTATTGAACCCGGCCATCATTATGAATGGGCATGGCTTCTTAATTGGTCCGATAGAATTTTTAAAAGTAAAAAGTATGACGTTCTGACTAAAGCACTTTTTGATAATGGTTGGAGGCTCGGCTGGGATTTTAATAATGGCGGCGTTTTCGATGAGTTTGATTGCGAAAATAAACGAGTTTTCCTTTCCACCAAAAGATTATGGCCGTTGCTTGAATTTATAAAGCTTCTTTCAGTTTTATCTAGTAATTCCCATCATGACTATCTGACATTAGCCTTAACAACTGTTTTAGAGCGTTATATTCGACTGAATGGTACTTGGATAGAGCGATTCGATCAAGATTGGACGCCTATCGATAAAACGATGCCCACAAGTTCAATTTACCATATGGCTATGACTATTTTGGAGCTAGAGGCACGAAAGCTAAAAAAATAAGTCAAACAAGCTACTAGTGTTATTTTTTTAATACTTTAACAACTTTTTTTTCTGGCTTTCTCAACGAATTAGTTAGGACGAAGCTTCAGCTTCTCTTTAGTCTTTAAAACAGGCAGCTTCTTTGGGTTTTTAGTGTTTTAGAAATGTCGGTCATACCGTCGTCCATCGCATTCTCCTGTTTAGGTGACCCTCCATCGCGTCCTTTCAAGACTATTAGTCTCGAATTGTGACTTGATTTATAGGTAAAAGGCCTTCATCTAGCATTTTTTACTATCCAAATAAGGTAAAATATTTGTAATCTTAGCAATATAAAATGTTATAAAAACTTTCATATGCGTGTATTGCTTTTTGGCGGATACGGGCGTAGGGAAGACAGGCTATTATAAATATTAATGATTTGAGCTCATAATGAAGATTGTTCAATCCAAATTTGCCATAGGGGCAATAGTGCGACACAAGATACACGACTTTCGTGGCGTTATTTTTGATGTTGACCCTGAATTTGACAACTCAGATGAGTGGTATCAATCGATACCTGCTGACAAACGGCCAAGAAAAGATCAGCCCTTCTATCATCTATTAGCAGAAAATCCTGAAAACTACTACGTTGCTTACGTTTCAGAACAAAACCTCGTAGAGGATAGTGATAACGGTCCGGTTGGTCACCCAGAGATTGCCACTATGTTTACTGGGCCACAGAATGGTTCTTATAAATCTAGAGCAATGGTTGCTTAATTTCTGCTCTTAAGGCTTTACTGTCATTTATTTTTGAATATTGGCGCGCGTTTCTCTGCGAAAGCAGCTTCAGCCTCTTTGTGATCTTTGCTGAACCAAAGATCCGGAAAGATGGCGTGTTGTTGTTTACGCACCTCAGCGTAGGGGTATTTACTTGTTGCGGCTATGATCTCTTTGGTGGCCTTGAGGGCCTTAGGAGCCGATTTTTTTAAAACTCCTGCATGTTCCAAAGCAAATTCCATAGAGGTACCAGTCTCAACTACTAAATCTACGATTTTAAATTCCTCGGCTGCTTCAGCGGAAATTCGCTTTCCGGTCATTAACAAATTAGAGGCTATTCTCGGTCCACAATCTCTCACTAGTCTATCTATACCATTCCATGCTGGAATTATTCCAAGTTGCGATTGAGGCCAACCAATTTCACTATGATTTTCTGCTATCCGGTAGTCCGTGCATAGAATGAGTTCTGCGCCACCGCCAAGTGCATAACCGTTGATGGCGCTTATCACGGGGCATTTTAAGGTTTCTATCAAGTCCATAGCTTTACGAGTTCTGTCAAAATGATAATTCAAATTTTGGGGGGTTTTAATCCCCCTGTATTCTTTGATGTCTCCACCCGTACAGAAAAACTTTTTACCACTTCCCGTAATTATTAACGCGTGGAGATGATTGTCTTTATGTAAACGTTCTAGATTTTCGATGAGTGCTGATGTCAAATCGCTACTAATAGAATTGCCAGCCTGTGGTCTATTTATAGTTAATACTTCAATATCTCCAATTCGTTTGATATCAAGCATCTGTAATCTCCTCACGTTCTACAAAGTGAATCAATACGCCGCCGGTTGACGCTGGATGTATAAATCCAATCAGAGACCTTCTTGATCCTTCCCTTCCTATCATATCTATCAATCTAAAATTATATTTTTCAAGATGCTTTAATGTTTGGTTTATATCTGGTGTTTTAAAAGCAAGATGATGCAGGCCCGGTCCATATTTATCGACATATTTGGTAATAGCGCCTTGATCTTGTTTTGTGTTACCCGGTGTTCCGTGTGCTATTTCCGCATGGTGTTGATCATTAAAATTCTCTAAGAATTCGAGTTCTGTGTCTCCAATAGTTATAAAGGAAACTCGCAGCCCACCCATAGTTTCAGGGGGGCGCGTTTTATAGATTACTCCATATTTATCGGAGGTGAAACTCTCCATGGATACTTTTACTTCCATATCTGTTTGACGGCTTTCTATCGGTAAACCTAGTTTTCCGGCAAATATAGATTCGGCTATAATGTTATTGTTTGATGCTATTCCTATATGATCCATGCGTTCCACAAATTGCGTACTGTTCCCTTGAAGGTCAGTCATAGGTGTAAAACGCGAAAATACGCCCTGTGTTAATTCCTCAGGAACTTCAAATTGTTGCATCCCATTTATGCCTCTCGAGTGTTTTGCGTCACTAATAAATAGGGATGCTGCTTTCTCTGCATTTTTTGTTGCAAATGCTATATGATCAATGCCTGGTTTATCGTTAGAGAGAAACATCGAACCCGCGGGAAAGACAGCTAGTGCCGTATTACCAATGCCGTACGCGTCGATCGCACCATCGGGTGTATCTAATGAAAAGTGATTTAATTGAAGGCATCCAGATAATAATTTATGCAAGGCGCTCGGTTCTCTAGAAGAAACAGCTATGTATGCGAGTTTAGCTATATTTGACATATCAATATCTATTTAAACCTTTAACTAGAAGTTTATAATTTATAGAAAATACGCAGATATGCTTTCTGTTACAAGTAACGTTCATTCGACTTTTAGTTGATTGATAGTTTAAACAGTGAATTAGTTCGAACTTGTAGATTGGTTCATATGGTTAAAATGTTATTGTTGTTCATAGATTTAAACCGCAAGTCCTCTGGTTACCGGACAGAAATTAGGCAAGAAATAAGATGTCGTTAGAAATAAGTCTTTATGTACTAGCAATTTATTTCCTTGCAGGGTGTGTCAAGGGTGTTGTTGGACTTGGTCTACCAACAATCTCGATAGCGTTAGTAGCTACCGTTTTGGGTCTCAAAGAAGCTATGGTGTTACTAATTATTCCTAGTCTTGTTACAAACATTGTGCAGGCGATAGTTGGTGCAAGCCTGAGCACCATTTTAAAAAGAATATGGTTGTTCTTAATAGCACTTTGTCTGTTTACCTGGATAGCGACTGGGGTCCTTGTAAAAACAGATCCTTCGATATTAACCTTCTCATTGGGCCTTATTTTGATAAGTTACGCTACAGTGAGTCTCGCCAATATGAGAATTACCGTTCCACAAAATAAAGAGAAATGGTTATCCCCCGTTTTCGGTGGGCTGACTGGTATAAGTACTGGGTTAACGGGGACTTTTGTTGTGCCTGGGGTACTTTATCTGCAGGCGCTGGGGTTGGAAAAGAATAGTCTTGTTCAAGCAATGGGTATTTGTTTCACAACTGCGACATTAGCATTAGGTTTATCCTTGGGAGGCCATGGGCTGATGTCGGGAGACCTAACGGTATTATCTGCGGTATCGGTATTGCCGGCTTTACTAGGCATGAGGATCGGGAGCTATGTACGGCACAGCCTACCAGAGACCGTATTTAAAAAGATATTTTTCTTGGCATTACTAATTTTAGGGTTGTGGATCACGTTGAAGTCGGGCCTATTTTAAACTCAACCACCCCCTATTTTTGGAAGGAAAGCAACCTCCGAATCGGGATTAAGCTCCTCCAAAAATGCATCCTGATAAATATCACCATCTATTGCTACAGATAATGTGCCGTCGTTAACTTGGGCCCCGAGGCCCGGGTAAAGACTGTCCAATTCTCTGATAAGCGATCGAACGGATGATGCAACGATTTCAAAGTCGTTATCGCCACCCGTAAATCGCTTGCTCAAAGAGTCGGTAAGTATTATCCGAGCCATAGCAAATTGTATCGACTACTCTGCAGCTTGTTTAATGTTGCTGGAGTCGAGTGCAGCTAAGAGACGAGGAGGGGAGATAGGCAAGGCTTCCATCCGAACACCAGTTGCATTCTCAACAGCATTTGCTACAGCTGCTAGAGGAGGAACCAATGGTACTTCACCTACGCCGCGCACACCATAAGGATGTCGATCGTTAGGGCATTCAACCATGACTGCCTCGATCATTGGCATATCAGATGCTACAGGTATTCTGTAGTCTAAGAACCCAGTATTTTCCAAAGTCCCGTTTGAGCTGTATATGTATTCTTCGTTCAATGCCCAACCAATACCTTGAACGGCCCCCCCTTGGATTTGACCTTCAACGTAAGACGGATGTATCGCTCTGCCGACGTCCTGCACAGCGGTATACCGAAGAACAGAAACATTGCCGGTTTCAGGATCAACTTCGACGTCGCAGATATGAGTGGCAAATCCTGGTCCAGCCCCCTGCACATTTTGTGCATTGTGGCCGCAAATAGGCCCACCCGTCTTTGCTGCCTGTGCAGCTAGGGCCGCTAGTGACAATGGCTCGAATTCTCCAACGTTTGAACTCGCCGGTTTTGCATGTCCATCGTCCCAGACAACTCCATCGGCATCAACTTCCCAAATTTTAGCGGCTCGTTCGCATAACTGGCGAACGGCATCCTTTGCTGCCTCGACTACCGCCAATCCTGTGGCGAATGTCACTCGAGATCCACCTGTTAGAAAGTTGTAACCAATTGCTGCGGTGTCTCCGATAATTGGTCGAACATCACTGTATTCGATACCAAGTTCTTCCGCAGCCATCATTGCCAAAGAAGCTCTGGAACCCCCAATATCCGGGTTTCCCGAAATCACAACGGCTGTTCCATCCTCATTAATATTTACGGTTGCACTCGATTCACCTCCAATATTGAACCAAAATCCTGAAGCTACACCTCGTCCCTGGTTCGGTCCCAATGGTGCTTTGTAATGATCATGATCCATGGCAAGATCAATTGTTTCTTCATAGCCAATGTCCCTGAAAGTGGGTCCGTAGGCAGCTTTGGTGCCCTTTTTCGCCGCATTCAACTTCCTTAGCTTAAGCGGGTCCATACCAAGTTCCTTCGCCAACTCATCTACTATACTTTCAGCGCCAAAGGCAGAAATAGGTGCCCCTGGTGCTCGATAAGCTGCTACTTTGGGACGATTTACCAAAACATCGTAACCCTGAATATGGACATTAGGAATATCGTATGGCGCCACCGCACACATGCATGCAGGGGCTACAGGAGCTCCTGGAAATGCACCTGCCAATAATCGCACGGTCCCAGTTACCGCAGTTATTTTTCCTTCATTTGTTGCACCAATTTTAAAATC
The DNA here is from genome assembly GCA_002709155.1 of Rhodospirillaceae bacterium. Taxonomy (GTDB): domain Bacteria; phylum Pseudomonadota; class Alphaproteobacteria; order Thalassobaculales; family Thalassobaculaceae; genus UBA7326. The sequence continues at coordinate 15,544 of PAQA01000024.1, read as the reverse complement.
CATTGAGCCACCGGATGTAGGACCACTCGCTCGAAAAACCTCTTCTCGTGTCATGATCATTTTGACCGGTTTTCCAACCTTACTTGATAATAACGTTGCTAATGGCTCCAGGTAGACAACAGTTTTTCCTCCAAAACCACCACCAATTTCGGAAGGTGTAACTCTAATTGAAGAAGTTGGCATGCCTAACAATTGGCCAACAAATGTGCGCACCATAAATTGACCCTGAGTACAACACCAAATCTGAGCCTGACCGTCTTCAGACACAGACGCTACCACGGCATGAGGTTCAATGTACCCTTGATGGACAGATTCTGTTTTGTAGGTCCGTTCAATAACAACATCAGCTGCCGCAAATCCTTCATCAGTGTCGCCAAGTGAAAATTCTACGTGTTTTGCAATATTTGTCGGGTTTTTAGTATCGTATCCAATAGGGATCATCTTGTCGTCGAGAATTGGTGACCCGTCTTTCATTGCCTCATCCACATCTATAACATGAGGGAGCACCTCATACTTTACGTCGATGAGCTTGAGTGCTGATTCCGCAATCTCAACTGTTGTAGCCGCCACCGCAGCGACGGCGTGACCGTCATACAAGACTTTTTCCCGGGCCATGACATTTCGCGTCATATCTCTGTAGTTTACCATACCTTCGCCAGCTGGTTTTAACTCGGATGGTTGATCTTTGAAATCCTTTGAAGTGATAACTGCTTTAACACCCGGAAGTGCTTCGGCTTTTGATGTGTCTATGGATTTGATGAGCGCGTGAGCATGAGGGCTACGAAGAACGCGCCCATGGATCATACCCGAAAGAGAAAAGTCAGAGCCAAATTTAGCACGCCCTGTGACTTTGTCATGTCCATCTGGTCGAATCTGGCGGGTTCCGACCCATTTATATTCTCTCCGTTCAGAACTCATTTTGCGTTCTCCCGCATGTCCGCAGCGGTATTCATGACAGCCCGTACAATTTTATCGTATCCTGTGCAACGGCATAGATTCCCTGCTAACCAGTATCTTACTTCTGTTTCCGTTGGATTATTATTTCTCTCTAAGAGTGCTTTAGCAGCTACCAATACACCAGGAGTGCATATCCCGCATTGAAGAGCCGCTTCTTCTAAAAACTTGGTTTGTAACGGGTGAAGCTTTTCCCCATCAGCCATACCCTCTATCGACTCTATTTTTTTATTATCACATTCGGCCCCAAGAACTAGACATGAGCACACCAATCGATCATCAACCATAACACTGCAAGCACCGCAGTCACCGGAAGCGCATCCTTCCTTGCTACCGGTCATATTTAATTCATCTCGAAGTACATCGAGTAATGTCTGACGCGTGGAGCATAGAAACTCTACGGGTTCACCGTTTAAAGTGGCGGTTATATGATGTTTAGCCATGATTATTTTTCCCCTGCGCGTTCAGCTGCGATAGTAACCGCCCGTCGTGCTAACACACCAGCGATCTTGGTTCGGTACTCGATTGTTCCTCGTTTATCATCGATCGGTTTGCAAGCTGCTTGGCAAGCTGCGTCAAGCGCTGACATAGCATCTGCATCGAGTTTTGTTCCGATGATTGCCTTGGCAGCGTCTTCCACTACAAGAACAGTCGCAGCGACAGCGCCTAATGATATTTTAGCTGTTTTCACGACACCGGCATCATCTAATGTGATAGCCACTCCGCATCCAACAACAGCAATATCCATTTCCGTCCTTGGTATTAAGCGAAGGTAAGCGTCACCGCCACCGGCTGGACGTGCAGGCAAATTGAAGCTGACAACAAATTCACCTTTCTCTAGACAAGTGCGTCCTGGAGCCACGGTAACGTCTTCCACCGGGATTGTCCGTCTTCCGTTCGGTCCAGCGATATTTACAGTCATTCCTGCGGCAACCATGGCTGGAACACTATCGCCAGCCGGAGATGCGTTGCAAAGATTGCCCCCTAGTGAGGCTCTTCCTTGTACTTGGGTAGAACCAATTAATTCCCAACCCTCAATTACTCCAGGCCAGTCTTTGGTTATATCGTCTCTATCACCAGCCTCGGCGCCAGCTACAGCCGCCCCAATAGTGTAACTCCCATCGCTGTTTTTTGTTAACTTTCGCGTCTCTTCGATATGTTTGATGTCGATGATTACGCTTGGTTCTAGCATTTGAGCTCTTAGTTGAACCAACAAGTCTGTACCGCCCGCTAATATCTTAGCATTTCCGGATGCGCCTTGGAGTAGCGCTACAGCTTGATCTACTGTCTCTGGTTTCTCAAATTCAATTGATTCCATTTTACTCTCTTCCCCCTAGGGTTTTCACCTTTGCAATAATACCTTTAAAAGTAGCTTTCATTCAATCGTGTTCGAAACACATACGCAATTAAAGATGATCTGACACGACCTTTCCTGAACGATATTGCGTCGGATAAACGCGATGTCAATGGAAGACCGCATCAAATCGGCATAGCGCAAAATGTCATTTCAAAACTATCTACCCTGATTATAGTACATAGTTGTCACGTATCAACTTAAACCACCTTAGTTATCAAAAAAAATGATAAGCTAGTTTGTCTTGGCCAGCCGTGTTTCGACTAACTTTGCCCAATAAGACGAACCAAGCGTTAAAACTTCATCATTAAAGTCATATTCTGGATGATGTAAGCCCGGATCGTTATCCGTTTTCCCCCCTCCGATCCACAAAAATGCTCCCGGTCTTGCCTCTAACATGTAGGAGAAGTCTTCTCCGCCCATGACTGGTGCTATGTTATCATCGATCATGCTCTCATCGACAATTTCTTTCGCAATATCAATGGCTTCTGCGGCCTCCTTAGCGTGATTTATCGTTGCAGGATAACCTTTATCATAGTCTACATCGATATTTACATTGTGTGCCGTCTCCATACCTTTACAGATTTCTCGGATACGATGCTCTATCAGTTTTCGTATTTCTGGNTCGAATGTTCTAATTGAAGCAGTTAACTCNGCTGAACTCGCTATCACATTAGATGCGCTTCCCGCNTGAAACATCGTGACGCTTACAACAGCAGATTTAATTGGGTCNACATTTCTTGCAACTATAGTCTGCATAGCAGTATAAAGTTGGACTGCTACGGCAATAGGATCGATACCGATATGAGGCATCGCTGCATGGCATCCAACAGCATTTACTGTGATTCTCACCGTATCGACCGCAGCCATCAGGGGGCCAGGTCTCGTGGCTATGGTACCTGCTGGTAATTTTGGATCGTTGTGCATGCCCCAAACTGTATCACACTGAAATCTATCAAACACGCCCTCTTCAACCATTACTCGACCGCCGCCGCCGCCTTCTTCGGCAGGTTGGAAAATGAAATTTACAGTTCCATCAAAATTCCTTGTTTCTGCTAAATATCTCGCGGCACCAAGTAGCATGGTTGTGTGTCCGTCATGTCCGCAAGCATGCATTTTTCCATCGTTTTTGGATTTGTAGGTTGGGTTTCCCTCCTCAGACATCGGTAGTGCATCCATATCCGCCCGAATACCTATCGACCGTGAACTATCGCCATTACCCCTCAGAACGCCAACAAGGCCGGTTTTGGCAATGCCCCTATGCACTTCAATGCCCCAAGATTCCAATTGCTTCGCGACCAGGTCAGAAGTCCTATTTTCCTCAAATCCTAATTCTGGGTTTTCGTGTATATCTCTCCGAGTGGCGATTAGATCATCTTGAAAATCGGCGATGCGGTTATAAATCGGCATTATTCCCCCGTGATTGTGCAACGTTTCTATATATCAAGGCTCGAAAGCCCAGCTTTCGGTTTTTGTGCCCCTTACATACATTATGGGGCTTTCAAAATAGTTGAAAAGAAAATAATCTTAATTTTGTTAAATTCAAACCCTTTATTCTGATTTACTTACTAGTGATAATTAACATGACCATCTTCTTAATCGTTGAGGAAATGATGCACAGAAGCTAGTATCATCGCGCCCGCTTAACTTATTTAGGAATTAATTCAATGACGAAATATAAGGCACCTGCTGGTGTCACTAAGCAAACCGCTGAATTTTTGAAAAAGGTGGCTTCATTAAATTTGCCTCCAACATTGACGTTAACACCCGCTCAAGCTCGTGAGCAAGTGGAGCGAGGGGTTGCTGCAAGAGAAGTACCGCAGCTTGCCATTGGTGAAGTCAGAGATTTGAGAATTCCTGGGCCAGCGGGCTTGATTCCAGCTCGACTATATATGCCCAAGGTTGCGCGATCTAAACCGCCAGGACTTCTTATATATTTCCATGGAGGAGGGCATGTATTTGGTAGCCTCTTTACTCATGATGGACACGCCAGAGGGCTCTGTTTTAATGGGGGTTGTGCGGTTCTTTCCATCGATTATCGCATGGCCCCAGAGCATTTGTTTCCAGCTGCAGTTGACGATAGTTACCGATCGCTAGTCTGGGCGCACGAAAATGCCGAGAAACTTGGTTGCGATCCAAATAAAATAGCAGTAGGTGGCGATAGTGCCGGAGGTAATTTAGCGGCTGTCATATCACTAATGGCAAGAGATAATAACGGACCAAAAATTTGCTACCAGGTTCTAATTTACCCACTTGTTGATTATCGTTGCGAAGGCGAGAGTTATAAGAAATTTGGCAAGGGATATGGTATTCTTGAAGCGGATTTGATGAAATGGTTTCAGAGTCTTTATTTGGGAAAGGACCCTAAAAAGCAAGAGGATTGGCGTGCTTCACCTTTATTAGCAGAGTCACATGCTGAATTGCCGCCCGCGCTTTTTATTGTAGCTGGCTGCGATGTACTTCGAGATGAAGCTCGTAACTATGCGTCGGCGTTAATTTCTTCCGGAGTATCTGTGGAATATATAGAATATCCTGGCGTTTTACATGGATTTTTTGGATTAACGCAAATGATTGATGAGGCGGATGCAGCTAACCTAGCCGCTGGAAAAGGAATCATTAAAGCAATGGCCGATTAGGGCAGAACTTATTGTATATGTTTAAGCTTAATTGTCGGTAAGGAGGAAATGATGCAAGAAGCTGTTATCGCTTCAACGGCTAGAACGCCAATTGGAAAGGCTTTTCGAGGAGCATTTAATAATACCCATGGCGCTATATTGGGCGGACATGTTGTTAAACACGCACTAGAGCGTTCTGGCCTTGATCCTCAGGAAATAGAAGATGTCGTCATCGGTTGTGGTTTTCCAGAAGGCGCTACAGGGCACAACGTGGCGCGACAATGTGCATTGAAAGCAGGGTTGCCAGTTACATCGGCTGGTACAACAGTGAATCGTTTTTGTAGTTCGGGATTGCAAGCCATTTCCATCGCGGCACAGCGTGTTGTTATGGACAAGGTTCCTGCCATGGTTGCCGGGGGATTGGAATCAGTTAGTTTGATTCAGCCTAATATGAATACCAATAATTATACAGAACCTGGGCTTATGGAATCAAAGCCAGAAATTTGGATGCCTATGATTGAAACCGCCGATACAGTTGGGCATCGCTATGGTGTGTCGCGAGAAGCTCAGGATGAGTATGCTTTACAGAGCCAGCAGCGGACAGCCGATGCCCAAAGAGATGGCCGGCTTGATGCTGAAATAGTACCGTTGGAGACTACTATGTTGATCAAAGACAAGGAGACTGGCGCTATTTCCGAAAAAACCATAAAGCTTGAAAAAGATGAGGGTAATCGTCCTGAAACAAATACGGAGGGATTGGCCAATCTAATTCCCGTAAGAGGTGAAGAAAACTTCATAACGGCAGGAAATGCCAGTCAATTATCGGATGGAGCCTCCGCTTGTGTTGTAATGAATTCAAAGTTAGCGGAACAACGAAATATAGAACCGTTAGGGATTTACAAGGGACTTGCCGTGGCTGGCTGCGAGCCAGATGAAATGGGAATCGGTCCTGTTTTTGCTGTTCCAAGACTTCTGGAAAGAAATGGCCTCACAGTAGACGACATTGATCTTTGGGAATTAAACGAAGCCTTCGCTGTTCAGGTTCTTTACTGCAGGGATAAACTGATGATACCTAATGAGAAATTAAACGTGAGTGGTGGTTCCATATCCATAGGGCATCCATATGGGATGAGTGGAGCAAGAATGGTTGGACACGCCTTAATTGAGGGTAAACGACGTAATGCAAAAAATGTCGTTGTGACAATGTGTGTTGGCGGCGGTATGGGTGTCGCCGGTTTATTTGAAGTGGTATAGGTGAAAAAATGGAATTGATATTAAGCTCCGAGGAAGAGAAATTTCGCGACGAAGTAAGAGAATTTGTCTCGACAGAGGTATCTGAAGAAATTCGCCGTAAAACTATGACTGGTTTTCGATTGGATAAAGAAGATCACGAAAGTTGGCAAAAAAAGCTATATGCCAAAGGATGGATGGCTCCAGGATGGCCCGTAGAGCATGGGGGTACTGGTTGGACGCCAATGCAGAAGCATATATTTGAAGAAGAATGCGCTGCTGCTGGCGCGCCGCCGGTTATTGCTTTTGGGGTCACAATGGTTGCTCCTGTCATAATGGCATTTGGTAATCAAGAGCAGAAAGACTACTACCTACCTAGGATATTGAGGTCTGATGATTGGTGGTGCCAAGGTTACTCGGAGCCGGGGTCGGGATCTGATTTAGCGTCATTACGAACAAAGGCTGTTCTTAATGGAGACCATTATATCGTGAATGGACAGAAGACTTGGACGACAATGGCGCAACATGCAAATCTGATGTTTTGCCTGGTAAGGACCTCCGATGAAGGAAAGAGGCAGGAGGGTATAAGTTTTTTGCTGATTGATATGGAGCAGCCGGGTGTAACTGTTCAGCCCATAAAAACTATCGATGGAAGCGTCGAAATAAACAATGTGTTCCTCGAAGACGTAAAAGTGCCTGTTGGCAACCGTATCGGAGAGGAAAACAAAGGTTGGACGTATGCGAAATATCTATTGGGCCATGAGCGTACGAGTATAGCCGCCGTAGGGCGCTCCAAAGCGCAATTGAAGCGTCTCAAGACAATAGCTTCCGCAGAGGAGCAGGATGGAAAATCTCTGATCGACGACCCCACATTTAGAGAAAAGATTGCAGACATTGAAATAAGTTTGCTTGCACTTGAATCCCTCGTCTTAAGAGTTTTATCAGATGAGAGCGCAGGAAAAGGGCCTGGTCCAGAAGCTTCCTTTTTAAAGATAAGGGGAACAGAGGTTCAACAGGGTATAACTGAACTTTTAATTGAGGCTATCGGGAATTATGCACATCCTTTTGTGCCAGAAAGTATGGAAACTGGTTGGAACGAGGATCCAATAGGACCGGAGTACGCAGCGTCAATTGCGCCTCACTATTTTAATTGGAGAAAAGCTTCAATTTATGGGGGTTCGAACGAAATTCAAAAAAATATCATAGCAAAAGCGGTTTTAGGTTTTTGAACTTTCTTTACGCAATTTGGGTTTGTCTTCTGCCGTATCAAATAAGATTTTGGAAGGTTTAGTTTTCGATGAGTTTTGCATTCAATGAAGATCAAAAACTACTCGCTGAGAGTGTGGATCGTTTTATTTTAGATGACTACAGTTTTGAGCAACGACGAAGAACAATTGCTATGGACGGTGGTTTTGATAAAGAGAACTGGGAGAGGTTTGGCGCGTTAGGCTGGTTGGCGTTACCGATACCAGAAGAGTTTGGTGGGTTGGGAGGCTCAACTGTTGATGTCGCAGTGCTTTTAGAGGGGTTTGGCCGAGGTCTTGTCGTTGAACCTTATCAAAGCACGATTGTTTTAGGGGCTGAAACAATAGCCTTAGCGGGGAGCGTAGATCAAAAAAAGTCCCTGCTTGAAAAGATTGCTGAGGGAAACAAGTTAATTTCTTTCGCCCATACTGAGCCGCGTTCTCGCTTTAATCTTCAACATGTAGAACTAACTGCAACCAAAGATGGTGAAAGTTACAAATTAAACGGCGAAAAGGCGGTTGTGCATAACGCTGAGACAGCTGATCTAATTATTGTTTCAGCGAGGACCTCAGGTGATATTAGAGATAAAGACGGTATCACTTTATTTTTAGTGGATCCGAAAACTGAGGGTTTAGAGTTCAGGTCCTATCCAACGATCGATGGTCTGAGAGCTTCTGAACTTTCTTTTGATTCTGTAGTTGTGGATAGCGAGCAAGTTTTAGGAGATTTGAATGCTGGCCTCAATGTGTTGGAGCGTGTCATCGATAGGGCCTCTGTTTTACTTTGTGCGGAGGCAGCCGGCGCAATGGATACAGCCGTAAAACTGACGGTTGATTACATCAAAAATAGAGAGCAATTTGGTCAGCCAATCGGAGCCTTCCAAGTTTTACAACACCGATCAGTAGAAATGCTTGGTGCAAAAGATTTTTCAAGAGCGTTAACATACCGTGCAGCGGGCTTGATAGATGAAGGAAGCCCGAACGATAGAGCCAGGGCGGTGTCAGCTGCAAAAGTAGAGGCCGGGTTGGGCGGTAAGTTGATTGGACAGGAAGGGGTTCAGTTACATGGCGGCATGGGAATGACGGATGATATGGCCATTGGACATTTTTTCAAGCGACTAACGATGATCGATGCATTATTTGGTAATGTTGACTTTCATCGGAGGCGGTTTTCGCAAATCAGTTAAATTTTAATCAACCTCAATTAAGGAGAAATACATGATTCCCGAAATGACGGAACGTGCGTCGAAACTAAGAAGCCGTGTTCAAGAGTTCATGGACGAACATATTATGCCGAACGAGTCATTGTATTATCAACAAATTGATGAGGGAGCAGATCGTTGGGAGTGCCCTCCAATTTTAGATGAACTGAAAGCAAAGGCTAAAGCGCAAGACCTATGGAATTTATTTCTACCGGAATCAGATAAGGGGGCAGGGTTAACCAATCTAGAGTATGCCCCAATCAGTGAGGTTATGGGACGAGTTTCTTTCGGTTCCGAAGTGTTTAACTGCTCAGCACCGGATACCGGAAACATGGAAGTACTTGAGAGGTATGCTACGGAAGAGAACAAGGAAAAGTGGTTGAAACCGTTACTTGCGGGAGAAATTCGCTCTGCATTCGCGATGACAGAACCAGCTGTAGCTTCATCTGATGCAACTAATATTGAGTCCAGTATCACTAGAGAAGGCGATGACTACGTTATCAACGGGCGAAAATGGTGGACGTCAGGAATACTAGATAAAAGATGCAAGATACTTATTTTCATGGGTAAAACTGACCCGAATGCAGAAAAGCATAAGCAGCAATCCATGATTTTGGTACCTGTTGAAACCGAAGGAGTTATTATTAACCGAGCTCTAACCGTATTTGGGTATGATCATGCACCTCACGGTCATGGTGATGTGACATTTGATAATGTGCGCGTTCCTGCAACTAATATGTTGTTGGGTGAGGGACGTGGTTTTGAAATTGCGCAAGGTCGACTAGGTCCTGGGAGAATACATCATTGTATGCGTTGTATAGGCCAGGCGGAGCGTGCGCTAGAATCTATGAAAAAACGCGCAAATTCGCGGGTGGCCTTTGGACAAAAGTTGTCAGATATGGGCGCATTGCGGCACAAGGTTGCTGAGGCTCGCATCAAAATTGATCAAATTCGATTAATGGTTCTTTATGCGGCGCATAAAATGGACACAGTGGGTAACAAAGCCGCACGTAAGGAAATAGCTATGATCAAAGTTGCGGCACCCAGAATGGCATGCGAAATTATTGATGAAGCGATACAGGTTCATGGTGGTGGTGGCGTAAGCCAGGAATTTAAGCTGGCTTACGCTTACGGGTCAAATAGAACCCTACGTCTAGCTGACGGTCCAGACGAAGTGCATTTGGAAGCAATAGCTAAGGCAGAGTTTCGCAAAAACGACTAGTGGTTTAATCACCGAAAGGAGTTCTGACTTTAGAGCTCCTTTCGTTTGCAAGTATAAATTTTGTTGCCAGCTCTACATAGATTGGGCAATGTCCCAGCCGATGCTAGCAAGCCTGGGAGCTTTTTCTCCTACTTCAATAGCATTTTCAGAGCTGGCGTTCCCTTGAACGCCCCTTGCGTAAACCCCCTGGCAGATAGAAGCGAGGCGGAAACATGAAAACGCCAGGAAAAATTTAAACTCCGGTATGGCGTCTCTATTTGTTCTTCGAGCGTAAGCAGCAACGTAACTTTCCAGAGACGGGATCCCTTGCTCTTTTATATCCAGTCCCACCAATCCGTTTAGCGAGGTTCCATCATGTGGCAAACTATAGGGCATAGAGTTATAGGCTAAATCTGCTAAAGGATGCCCCAATGTTGATAGTTCCCAGTCAAGTACAGCGATAACCTTTGGTTGATTGGGATGAAGTATCAAATTTCCCATTCGAAAATCCCCGTGTGCTATTGATATTTCGTCTTGTTCGGGGCGATTTTGCGGTAACCATTCCATAAGTGCATCCATCGCAGGCATAGGGTCTGTCTTGGCTGCATCAAATTGCTTAGACCATCGATCTATTTGACGGCCAATATAGTTTTGTGGTTTGCCAAAATCACTTAAACCAACGGCGGCGAAATCTACATTATGCAAATGTGCTAATGATTCGTTCATGGAATCAAAAATTAGAGTACGGTCCTCAGCGGAAAAATCACCGGGTAAAGACGTATCGTCTAGGATCCGACCCTCTAGATAATCCATTATAAAAAATGGGGTGCCTATTATTTTTTCATCTTCGCACAAATGTCGCATTACAGGGACGGGGACATCCGTTTCAGCTAAAGCCGACATTATTTTATATTCTCGTTCTATTAAATGAGCTGATGGTAGAAGCTTGCCTGGAGGCTTTTTTCTTAAAACATATTTTTTATTATTTGCCTCTAGACAAAAAGTCGGATTGGACTGTCCCCCTTGAAATTGTTTGGCCAGCATTGGAGAGTTAAAGTCCTCGAGGCCTTGACTGCTCAAATAACTAGATAGTCTCTTCTCGTCGAATTTATGAACAGGGCTGATTGATGCAAGCGTTACCATTGAATTTCCTTAAGAGGGATCAGTGATCATGCGGCCACCATCAATTGTAATTGTCTGGCCTGTTAAGTAATTGCCTGCTCTAGTAGCGAGGCTGGCTGTTAACATCCCTATGTCGTCGGGATCTCCAAGTCTACCTAGTGGGGTTATTCGCTCTACTGCTTTTGTTTTTTGTGGGTCTTCCCAAAGTTCTCTTGCAAAGTCTGTTTTAATCAAACCAGGTGCTATCGCGTTGACACGAATATTATGAGGCCCCCATTCCACAGCCAAATTTCTAACAAGTTGTTGTTCTGCGGCTTTTGACAGGGAGTATAATCCAAGGTTTTTACTTCCTTTAAAGCCCCCGATACTAGAGATAATGATAACAACACCGTCTTTTCTTTCTGCCATGCCAGGACAGACCATATTGCAGATTTGAAAAACGCTTTTAACGTTCGTGTCCATTATTTTATCGTATGCTTCGTCGCCGGCGTTTAGCATAGAGCCATAAACAGGATTTGTGGCCGCATTACACACGAGAATATCGATTTTTCCGTATTTGGTGACTGTTTCAGAGACTAAAGTTTCAAGTGCCTCTTTTTTTCCAATATGACAAGGAATGGCTGTAGCTTCATGGCCCTTTGCTTTAATGTCATCAGCTACTTTTTCGCACGCCGCTGGTTTTCGACTAGATATCACTACTTTGGCCCCCAATGCTGCCATATTCTCGGCTATGGACTTTCCAATGCCTTTTGTCGAGCCAGTAACGATTGCTACTTTTCCAGAAAGATCAAACATGCAATTACTCCTAAACTAAATTAACTAAGTTGCTGTTAAGCCTCCGTCCACAACGATCTCCGATCCGGTCGTGAATTTTGCTTCATCGCTTGCCAGATATAAAATCGCAGATGCTATATCCTCAACAGTGCCTAATCTACCCATCGGTGAGGCGCTTTCAAGAGCTGATTTATAACGATCTGGTGTGCGGTGGTTATCAACCATTTCATCTACCATTGGTGTATCCGTATAGGAAGGGTGAACCGAATTACATCTAATACCATACCCTTTTCTCGCACAATGCAGAGCTACCGATTTGGTCAATAAACGAACAGATGCTTTGGACGAGCAATAGGCTGCTAAATTAGAAGCACCTATTATTCCAGCTACACTAGAAACATTTATAATTGAACCCCCGGTTTTATTTTTCTTCAAGAGATCTAACGCATATTTGCAACCAAGGAATGGTCCCTCGGAGTTCACGGCATGAATTGCCCGCCACTGTTGTAGAGTTGTTTCTTCTATTGACCCCGTAGTTCCAACGCCTGCATTATTTACTAAAATATCAAGTCTGTCGTGCATCTTTTCTACAAATTCTAAAACTGAAAGCCAGTCATTTTCTGAGGTGACGTCATGATTTCTGAATGTTGCTGTGCCTCCAGAATCATTGATGGTTTGAGCTGCTCTAGCACCAGACTCTGTGTTAAGGTCAGTTAATATTACAGATGCACCTTGGGCTGCCATTATTTGGCTTGTAGCCAGTCCAATACCAGAAGCAGCTCCCGTTATTAGTGCAATCTTGCCCTCAATCCTTCCCGCTGCCGCACCAGACACTTGATCACCTCGTAAATTAAATATTTTCAGTCATAGAACTAAAATAATAACTTTACTTTGACCAAGGTTCCAGTTTTGTCTGTATGTGGACAAATAAACTTTTTTGGGAAGATAAATATGAGTGCTTCGTCGGACAGACTACTGGATCGAGTTTTGGTTACGAACGATGATGGTATTAATGGACCGGGACTGGCCATAGCAGAGCATGTTGCGAAGCATGTATCGAGAGAAGTCTGGACTGTCGCGCCGGCCGAAGATTGCAGTGGAGGGTCCCGTCAACTTAATTTGCATAAAGCCCTTCGAATACAAGAACACGGCGAAAAACGGTTTTCAGTTACTGGTTCTCCAGCCGATTGTGTAATGATGGGAGTAGGCGAAATAATGAAAGATAAAAAACCTGATTTAATAATTTCGGGAGTAAACGCTGGTTTAAATATCGGGGGTGATTGTGGTTTTAGTGGCACTATAGGTGCTGCGATGACGGCTGATGTTCTAGGAATCCCTGGAGTGGCGCTAAGCCAAGCCTGGCGAGAACGCAACAATATCCCCTGGCAGACTTCGAAGGAATGGTTGCCATCTGTTGTGAAAAAATTAATTGAGCTTCCATCTTGGCCGTGGAATTTTGTCCCAAATATAAATGTACCTGCGGTTCAAGCTGCAGACGTCAAAGGGATTTCTATAGCGAAGCAAGGCATGACAACAAGGGTTTCCCCGGCAATAGAACGTCGAGTTGATCTACGTCACCAGGATTACTATTGGCTGTATCTGTCGAAGGATCATGGCACACCTGAACCGCAGGAAGATATAGCCGTTCTTCGAGACGACTATATTGCTGTTTCACCTCTCTCTAGAAATGCTACTGATCAGGCTGCTTTATCGGAATTATCCAAAACTTTCTCTTAAAGGAATGGTGGGAAGATTGCCATAAGTATCTGAAAAAATGGAAACAATAGGGACTTTCTCTATTTTTTGTTGTTGGTGCATTAATTATATTTTTATCAGTAAAACGTTACTTCTCGCTTGCGGCACCCCTAAACATGTATCAATCTATCGTACGAGAATATAGGGGTCACAGGAGGTATATATGCTGAGCGGCCGAATGATGGAAATGCCACTGACAATATCAAGCGTCATCGATTATGCTGCCGACGTGAGGAGCGATACAGAAGTTGTATCAAAATGTGTAGAAGGTGGGGTCCATAGATATAGTTATTCCGATGCACATAAAAGAACATGTCAATTAGCGCATGCTCTCACAAGTATGGGAATAAAAGAAGGTGATCGGGTCGCTACTTTAGCTTGGAATGGATACAGACATTTTGAACTATATTTTGCAATTTCGAGCGTAGGTGCTGTCTGCCATACAATAAACCCGAGACTGTTTGCCGATCAGATAGTTTATATTATTAATCATGCAAAAGACCGTATTTTATTTTTAGATACCACTTTTATCCCAATAATTACCCCTTTGATTCATAAATTACCAAAAGATCTGAGGTATGTGGCTCTTTGTGATCGCAAGGATATGCCAGATTGTGATATTCCAAATTTGGAATGCTACGAAGAGTTATTAACAGGGCAACCAACCTCGTTTTCATGGCCAAATTTGGATGAACGATCGGCATCTGCCCTCTGTTATACATCTGGCACAACTGGTAATCCAAAAGGCGTACTGTTTACTCATCGATCTACATTACTTCATACTTTCGGGATGATGGTTTTTGCAGCAGAAGTGGGACTCAATTCTTCCTCAGTTGTGCTTCCTGTTGTTCCTTTTTTTCATGCAAATGGCTGGGGCTTACCATTTGCTTCCCCCCTTGTTGGGGCAAAATTTGTATTACCTGGCCCCGGTCTTGATGGCGAGAATCTCTTTGAACTAATGGATGCAGAAGGAGTTACCTCAGCCTGGGGAGTTCCTACGATTTGGCTTGGTTTATTGGCTGAAATGAGAAAACATGGCCGAAAGCCAGGGGGCTTCCAATATATGTTAGTGGGTGGCTCAGCTGTTCCACGATCGATGATCGCTGAATTTGAAATAGATTTTGATGTTAGGGTTGTTCACGGTTGGGGTATGACCGAGACCAGTCCGGTTGGATCAACGACTACATTCAGCCCGGCAATGAGAAGTCTTCCAATAGAAAAACAAGTAGATTTAAAGGTTTCTCAGGGGAGAAGAATGTACACGGTTGATATGAGAATAGTTAATGATAGCGGGGAATTACTTCCCAATGACGGAGAAGCTTTTGGAGAACTTCAAGTTCGTGGTCATGCGGTTATGAATGGCTATTTTGAGGATGAGGAGGCCAGTGATGCTGCTTTAACCGATGATGGTTGGTTAAGAACAGGAGATGTAGCCAAAATAGATCCGGATGGTTTCATGTCTCTTGTTGATAGAACAAAAGATGTTATCAAATCGGGTGGAGAGTGGATAAGCTCAATTGATTTGGAGAATGCTGCACAAGGGCATGAAGCCGTAAAAGAGTGCGCCGTTATAGCAGCTTCACATCCCAAATGGGCAGAGCGACCGCTTTTAATTATTGTTTTAGAAGCTGGGAAAGAGGTCACAGGTGATGAAATAAAACAATATCTTGCAGATAAAGTAGCTAAATGGTGGCTGCCGGATGACGTGGTATTTGTTGATGAAATCCCTCATACCGCAACAGGAAAAATATCAAAATTAACGCTGCGAAAGCTATTTGCCGATCATCTATTATCCACGGTCTAGTTAGTAAATCAGATTCCAAAGAGAATAATTTGCTTCAAATAAGTTGAATGGGTGCCTGAAAATGGTCTGTGATGATTGGGTGTTTAATAAATAAATTTCAGGCATCGGCCTTTACTGAGGGGAAAATTTGTCATAATGGCTGTATCAAAATCATTAGTGCGGTTGGCGGTTGATGTAGGGGGGACTGACACTAACGTCAGCTACATCGTCGTCTTCATCCATCCACTGGAACGTCACGTCAGTGTTCTCATTGCGATGCAGTTCACCCAGAGTGAAGCGACCGAGATGG
>PAQA01000023.1 GCA_002709155.1 Rhodospirillaceae bacterium | reverse complement strand
CATTAGCAGATCAGTCCGCCAAAAACCAAAATCCTGCTCATCATTTGCGGAATTTAAACCTAATCTTCCCGGATCTATGGGAGATCCAAATTTTAGGAACGGTTATAAAAATTTACGCAAACATAATTTACACTATGACCTACAGACGCCTTGGTGGCATCTCGGGGAAGCCGCAATGTTAGCAAGAGACTTTCCAGACACACTAATTATTTTGAATCATACAGGGCTCCCTTCCGACAGAACACTAAAAGGCCTCGATAGGTGGCGATCTGCTATTCAAGAATTTGCGTTCCAGCCAAACACCGCAATTAAATTATCCGGTATAGGAGTATCTGGTCATAAATGGAACCCACAAGAAAACAATCGTATAATCAGAGATGCAATTGCCGCATTTGGAGCAGAGCGATGTATGTTTGCCTCTAACTTTCCTGTGGATGGATTGTGTGACAGTCTCGACACAATCTTTCAAAATTTTATGAATATAGCATCAAGTTTTTCACTCACAGACCAGTCAGCATTGTTCCATGATAATGCGCTCAAATTCTATCGACCATTATAATATATTTACCACGACAGAGCCAGATCGTTGATTCTATCAAAAAAAATTGGAGCCGCAAAAACAGAAGGGAAGACTCTTTATCCACCAGGGTGTATGAGTTATTACTCTATTAATATCTTTTACCTTGAAAGTGAAACCCTGAAGTAATGGCTGTTAAACCAAAAACTGATAAGCCTACATTATTAGATAGAATACTCGAGTTACCATATAAAAAACTATTTGGACGCACTGGAAAAATTGTGATTGCAAGTTCGCTTGTTATTTTCCTCGGCACCAAGTTTTTCCTTGGTATAGAAACAGTTCGTTTAGATCCTAAAACATGTAAACTATCCAATTGGGATATTGCTTATCTTCTTTTTCATAAGAAAAAAATTCTTCAAAATACCTCTACGTCATTCCAAAAGTCGATGAGAAAAAACCAGATTATGTTGCGCCAAATAAATGACGGAATAAATCCCTTTGAGTCATCAACCGATGGCAATGTCAGAAGAGCCAGAAAAATCAATCGGGATAAATTTTTTTGGAAGACTATGGGCAAACGTCTAGTCAGAGAAAACCAAGAAATCATCAAATGTTTAGGTAAATTGCCAAGATATAAGTTTTAAATATCCTACATGTTACATAAACAATTTTTCACTACTCAAATTTTTATACATATCTGCCACAAAGTCCGTGTATCCATTATATAGTTGCGTTGGCACTCTAGGACCAGAAAGGGTTCTTTCTGTCGCTTGGCTCCATCGTGGATGGCTCACCTCTGGATTTACATTTGCCCAGAAGCCATATTCTTTTGGCTGTATGCGCTCCCAAAAGGAAATTGGCCGTTTAGCAGTAAAGTTAAACCTTGTGATCGATTTTATTGATTTGAACCCATATTTCCAAGGAACAGCAAGTCTCAAGGGGGCCCCCATTTGATTAGGTAGTGGCTTGCCATAAACGCCCGTCACCAGAAAAGAGAGCTCGTTTTTCGCTTCTTCAGTGGTCAAGCCTTCCGAGTACGGCCATGGATACCAGTGCTGCTTTTGGCCAGGCATCGTTTCAGGATCCATTATTGTTTCCATTACGAGAAATTTCGCACTAGAAAGCGGTTTAGCCAATGCCATCAAACTCGCAAGCGGAAAACCAGTCCAGGGAACAATCATTGACCACGCTTCAACGCATCTATGTCGATAGACCCTTTCCTCCAATGGCATACTATTTATAAGTTTATCGAAATCTATAAGCTGTTTCTTTTCGACTAGCCCATCAATACTAATTGTCCAAGGCCTTGTTTGTAAGGCCTCGGCCGCCCTGTAAATACTCTTGTGGGAACCAAATTCATAAAAATTATTATACGTTGTAGCATCGTATTCATCACTTATCGCTCTTTTAACCTTATAGCGGTCGTTCCGTCTTACTGGATAGAGAGAGGCGGTTGGATCAATTTTCATCTTTTTCTTTTTGGCAGTCGCAGTTGAACCAAATCCAACCATACTTGGAGCTAAAATTGCCCCCGCTGTAATTGATTTAATAAAACTGCGACGATTTAAAAAAAGCGCCTCATCTGTGACTTCACGCTGATTTATTTCCCAATCTCGACCGCGTTTTATTAACATCTTCTATCCACTACACTCAAACAGTTCCTAACCAGAAGTTAGTGCAAATTAACAAAATGTAAATTCCAATCTCGTTTTTAGGGCGTCACTATATGATTGAGTAATTTTCCATTGGCTAATGAAGCTAGTTCGAAATATCTAAGGGTAATTCTGCAGTCTCTTTAACAGTATCCAAAACAAATATTGTTTCGCTACGTGTCACTCCGGGGAAGGCTTTAATTTGATTAGAAATAATATCTTCGAGGTGCGTATTATCTCTCGCTCTAACTTTTAGAAGATACGACCAATCACCGGTCACACTGTGACACTCAATGACTTCTGGAATATTTTTCACTGCTAATCCAAAGTTTTCTTTTGACTCAGACCAATCTATTAGTACCGAGATGTAAGCAAGGATAACAAGCTTTGCTTTTGTAGGGTTAACTTTTATGATCTGAGTGATGGTCCCGTTTTTAATAAGATGACGAACGCGGTCGTTCACAGTCGACGTAGGCAAATCGATTTCAACGCCAATTTCCCTATGCGTTATTTGGGCATTGTTTTGTAAGTGGGTGGCTATTTTTTTATCAATTATATCCATATGCTGCACGTTTAAGTAATTGAAGATATTAATCCAGTCCCAGAATCAGAGATAAAGTGGGCCTATATCAGGATAAAAAGTGTAACGATTTACCAAAATTGATCAATAACCTTATCGCTCTTATTGACATGGAAAAGATTTACCAATACCCCAACTTGGGTATGGATCAAAATAATGAACTGATAAATCTAAACTGGCCACCTCCAACACTGCTAACTGAAGCAGAAGATAGTATATGGATTTCTCAAGATGGAGAGATTGAAAGAATTTCTCACATCAACTCTCTGGGAAAGATCAATGAACATCCCCCATTACTTTGTAATTCGAAAGCAACAACATTCCGGCTCAAATGCAAACCTTTCTTATGTTTTGACCTCCTAGAACTTTTTGCTTTTGCAAAACCGGCTGAATTCTGCGTCCCCACCCCTCAGGGGATAGCGAGGGCATTGAACCTGCCCATTCCAGAAAATGGATTTGATACAGCACTAGTTTTACTGGACGCAGCAGAGGCATTATTAAAAGAACTTAACTTCTGTTCCAATAAAGAGAAAGTAATTTCAATATCGGAGTTAATGGGTCATTGCGGTTGGGTTTGGGCTCCCATAGTCTTAGAAGTATTAGGAGTAAATCCAAAAACGAGCTCCACGCTTAAAGCGAGTTCTCTGAATATATGGGAAGATCTATCCGAATGGTCCGAGCACGCACCCGAACCTCCTGTCTCAAGTTTACCCATCACCAAAAATGAGTCTATTAACCGTTTAAATAAGATGTTGGGAGATTTTTCAGAAATCAGACCTGGTCAAATTGAATATACCTCTAAGATTCTGCCTGCATTTGAACCCCGTGATAAAAAGGATGTTCCCCATATTGTTTTAGCTCATGCTGGAACGGGAGTGGGAAAAACTTTGGGATATTTAGCACCATCGTCTATCTGGGCAAATAAAAATGGTGGTTCAGTATGGGTATCAACCTATACCCGAAATCTGCAGCATCAGGTCGATAATGAGCTAAATCGTCTGTATCCCGAGCCTATTCGGAAGTCGACTAAAATTGCTATTCGAAAAGGGCGAGAGAATTATTTGTGTCTTCTTAATCTAGAGGAGGCCTCTCGGCAACTCCTTTCAATGCCACAATACGGCGTAGCACTTGGTTTAATAGCTCGCTGGGCCTCTAAAACCCGGGACGGGGATTTAATGGGTGCTGATTTTCCATCTTGGCTCTCTGATTTACTTGGCCAAGGTCGCACTACCAGACTAGCAGATCGCAGAGGGGAGTGTATTTATTCAGCTTGTTCTCACTATCATAAATGTTTTATCGAAAAATCCATTCGAAACTCACGACGTGCCGAAATAGTAATCGCCAACCATGCCTTGGTATTAATTCAATCCGTCTTGGCAGAAGAAACCGACATCCATCAGCCCACGAGATATATTTTTGACGAGGGCCACCACTTATTCGAGGCTGCTGACACGGTGTTCTCAACATACCTAAGTGGAGCGGAAGCCTTTGATCTTCGCCGCTGGTTATTGGGGGCTGAGACCCGAAATCTTGGTCGTAGCAGAGGATTGAAAAAGCGAGTGGAAGATCTGATCACAGAGAATCAAGAGGTTAACAAGGCGCTAAACCAACTCCTCTCTGCCGCACAAATTTTGCCCCGTGATGGTTGGCTAAACCGATTAAAGGATAACCAACCTATTGGACCAAGCGAGTCTTTTTTTTCAGCTGTCAAGCAACAGCTGGAAGCTCGAACTGAAAACTTAAATAATATCTATTCATTGGAAGCCAATATTTATCCTCCCACTAAATCCTTAATCGAAACTGCTGAAATATTTTCTAAAAGTTTAGAAAAAATAGTTATTCCTATACAATTATTTTGTTCAATCTTAAAAATCACGCTCGACGAAAAAGCCGAGACACTTGAAACACCTATTCGGTTAAAAATTGAAGCAACAATCCGATCGTTAACACAAAGAGCATATCTAACGATTAAAACATGGCAATCTATGTTAAAAACGGTAAACGAAGTTCAAACAGACGAGTTTGTTGATTGGTTGGAGGTCGAACGTGTTCAAGGACATGATATAGACATTGGCATGAAACGACACTGGTTGGACCCAACAATACCGTTAAACGAAAAAGTGTTTTCTCGCGCGCATGGAGTAGTCATAACATCTGCCACATTGAAGGATGTCGGTACAAACCCTGATAACGATTGGGTTGTTGCAAAAAAACGAACCGGCGTGAACCATATGCCAACTAACCTCGCACAAGTCGACGTAGAGTCTCCATTTGATTACGGGGAACAAACCCACATTTTGATTATAAATGATGTGAATAAAAATGATGTAGATCAAGTTGCTTCTGCATATAGAGAATTATTTATAGCCTCTAATGGCGGTGCATTAGGTCTATTCACAGCGATTCAAAGGCTTCGCGCAGTCCATAAAAGAATATTACATCCTTTGGATCGGTCAGGATTAAAATTATATTCCCAACATGTAGATGGGTTAAGCCTAGCAACACTAATTGATATTTTTCGAATGGAGGAAAACTCCTCTCTACTTGGTACAAATGCAGCTCGAGACGGAGTAGACATCCCAGGTAAATCACTCCGACTTATCGTATTCGACAAGGTTCCATGGCCAAGGCCTTCTATTTTAACTAAAGCCCGACAGAAATCTTTTGGCCGAAACGTTTACACTGATACGCTTACAAGGATGAACCTCACACAAGCATTCGGTAGATTAATTCGCACCGCATCCGACAAAGGGGTGTTTGTTCTTCTCGACTCTGGAATGCCTAGCCGGCTTCTTGATGCATTTCCAAAGGATGCAACCATTACGCGTTGTGGTTTAGCAGATGCAATAGAAGACGTTAAAACCTTCTTTAAGTCATAGCAAAAAAGCGTTTAAATAAGGCCTTACTCACAAAACTTTAATCAATGCCTCGGTCAACGAGCCATGTATTTATGCTACCAATAGGCCCAAATTCTGCCTCAACCCGGTCACCTGGGGCTACCTTAGTGAGCCCAGTGCAGGTTCCTGTGGAAATAATTTCTCCAGCAAGTAGTCCCTGGGAGACTCGTTTATGGTTAGCGAGCCAGAGCACTACGTTGATCGGATCTTCCAATGCGCTGCTCCCTACACCGGAAGCCACTTCGGTGCCGTTAACCGTCAAATTCACTCTTTGAGTAGGTAAGTCGATATCTACCCAATCATGAACTACTTGACCAACGCAAAGCGCAACATTTGCACCACCGTCGGCCGTTACAGATAGCCTTCCACTTCCGCCCAAACCATTTTTTAATCGAGAGCCCACGAACTCTAGGGACGGGGCAACCCCATCAATAGCAGAATATACTTCTTCATAACTATATGCTTGTTCCCTTGGGGGAAGATCCCTTCCTAAACTTATTGCAAACTCCCCTTCTACCCAGAGGTCATGCGAGGAGAAAACAGGGATCTTATCGCCATCCCTGAATTTAAATTGTTCTGGCACCCTCGCTGCGCCAGGCTCCGTTGTTCCCAATTTAAGCTGCGCTTCTTTCGATGTAGAACCAACTTTCCAAGCATTTGAAGATGGACTTAGAAGACTATTTACTTCTTTTTGGATTTGATAAGCCTCTTGTAAACTCTTAGGCTCTTCGTCTGGTTGAATAGTAACTAAAACACCATCCAAACGAGCAGACGCTAACCGTTTTGATAATGAGCGCATAATAATTCTCCTAGAAACGCATACTTACCAAGCAGCAGCATTACATCATTTTAACTTAGTTTCATGTCGATTTTTTTGAGTCTTCCTTAATCATGTCAGCCGCTTTTTCCGCTATCATAATAGTGGGAGCATTAGTATTACCGGAGACGAGTGTTGGCATTATAGAAGCGTCAACAACCCGCAAACGATTGAACCCTAAAACACGCAAACGATCATCCACCACAGCCATAGGGTCGTTTCCCATTTTGCAGGTTCCTACCGGATGATAGACAGTGTTACCTTTTGCTCTGGCGAAATCCAACCATTCTTCATCAGAGTTTACATTTATACCTGGCTCTATTTCCTCATCTGTATAATGCTGGAGAGCTGGGGCTGCTACAATTTTCCGGGCTATTTTCATTCCGTCAACTATTGTACGACGATCATTCTCTTCCGCTAAAAAGTTACCTTTTATAGCAGGAGCTGCAAATGGATCGGAAGATTTTACATGAATTGAACCTCTAGAGTCTGGGCGCAACTGACATGGAGCGATCGTCATCCCTGGGTGATTATCAAAAATGCGTTTTTTTACATCTTTGAAACTAGCATGCACAATCGTATATTGAATATCCGGCGTCGACACTTCTGGTCGTGTGCTAACATAACCGGACAAAATCCCTCCTGGGAACGTCATAATACCCTTTCGACTAAAAGCGTATTTTAGTAACTCTTTAGCAAGAAACAATCCTTTGGTTTGTTCATTGAGGGTTATTCTTTTTTTGATTTTCCACGTCTGTCTTACGATATAATGGTCTTGATAGTTTTCTCCCACGCCAGGAAGAGGGAAGGTGACTTCGATACCTTTTTCTTTTAAAATTTTTGGATCTCCAATACCAGAAAGTTCTAAAATCTGGGGTGACTGAACGGCACCAGCTGAAATTATAACCTCCCTGCTTGCTCTAACAGTTCGGGTTTGCCCAGATTGTCGAAACATAACTCCCGTAGCAGTTTTATTGTCAGTCAGTATTTTTAGTGTATGTGCATTAATCTTTAAGTGAAGATTTGACCGCTTTAAAGCCGGTTCTAAAAATGCTTTGGCCGTGGACCAACGTCGGCCATTTTTTTGCGTCACTTGGAAGTAACCAAAACCCTCTTGATCTCCACTATTATAATCTGGATTTTTTGGATAGCCAGTTTCTTCAGCAGCATCCATTATGGCATCAAGAAGTTCAGCACGCTCAACCCCTTCAGAAGTATTCAATGGGCCACCCTGACCTCGCCAAGGACTATCCGAGCTCTCATAATTTTCAGATTTCTTAAAATATGGTAACACAGATTCATAAGACCAGCCGCGATTACCAAGTTGTGACCACGTATCATAATCTAACGGCTGCCCACGAACATAGACCATGCCGTTTATTGAGCTGGAACCCCCTAAAACTTTACCTCGTGGGATAGGGATTGCTCGGTTATAGGTACTTGCCTCAGGTTCGGTTTCAAACCGCCAGTTTAGACTGGGCATATCGAGCGTTTTCACATATCCAACAGGGATATGTATCCACGGGTTTCTATCTTTACCTCCTGCCTCCAGAAGCAAAACCTTAGTAGATTGATCCTCTGTCAAGCGATTAGCCAATGTACAACCAGCAGACCCCGCTCCGATAATTATATAATCGTATTCTTCGCTTTCCATCACTTTCATTTTCCTCATTGTATTAATGATGTTTAATATTATGTCTAACGTTTTTAGATGGAAGATAGGTCCGGTTTCGCAGCCTGCCCAAAATGCGCCTCAAGTGCCAAGCCAATAGATAGAGCCTGAGTGTCGAAACCTCTTCGACACATTACCTGCAGGCCCACTGGAAGCGGTGAACCAAATTGATGTATTGGGGTTGTTATAGCGCAAAGTTTAAAAATATTACCTGGTTGTGTATTACGAGATGCTTGCGCTGATTTGGCTGCCGCACCTGCCTCTGACAAATCCGCTATAGCCATCGGTAAAAATGTACACGTTGGGGCGATCCAGCCATCTAATCCTTCAAAGGCATCGTCAGCCAAATCGGCCAGCTGGTTGTGTCTTATGACCGCAGCTGCATGCTCAACGCCTGTAATATCCATACCTTTTTTTGCTCTGGCGCCAGTGACTGGATCCATATTTGGTAGAGCTTGCTGAAAATCATTTTCTCCTATTGCGGCTAAAAATTCAGGAGGAGCTATAGCTGGAAACACCCAATCCCGCTCATTAGGATCAGGAATTTCTATATCAACAATTTCCACTCCTGCTTCTCTAAGGGATTGCAGAGCCAATTCCATACAGGAAGCAACTTCTGGTTCTAGATCATCGAAAAAGAAAGTAGTGGGTTTACCTAATCGCAACCCCTTTAATGGTTTAGCTAACGGGATATCACTATCCGTCATTATGGCATGAATAATTGCCGCATCTGCAGCAGTTCGGGTTAGAGGGCCTAAAGTATCGAGTGTCGGGGAAAGTGGAAAAACCCCATCCGTGGGCAGAAGTCCAATCGAAGTTTTGTGGCCAAATATGCCGTTAAAGCAAGCTGGTATCCTGACCGACCCACCAGTATCTGATCCCATTGCGAAAGCGCATAACCCAGCCGCTGTTGCAACACCCGAACCGCTTGATGATCCTCCCGGAGTACGATGGGAAGAAAGGTCCCAAGGATTCCACGGGGTCCCCCTAGCTTCATTCACCCCTGTGGCACCGAGAGCAAATTCAACTGTCTTTGTTTTTCCCAAAATAATACAACCCGCTTGTTTCAATCCTGTTACAAACCGTCCCTCTGGGCCTGTAATACTAGCCGCATCGAATAATGAGCCATTTGTGATAGGCATACCTTCTACGGCATAAATATCCTTGATACCAATAGGGACACCCATTAACGGTCCAAGATCTGTACCCGCAGCTAATAGTTTGTCCATAGCTTCGGCGGCGGCCATAGCTTCATTTTTGGCTACGTATTGAAATGACCCAAGTTTACCATCTAATGCTTCAATCCGATCAAGATACGATCGAGTGACACCACTGATTGTTATAACCCCTGCCCTTAATTTTTCTGCAAATACGGCGATCCCGCCTTCCGCCATTGGATCATTTGGATAGTTCATAACAGCATCCTTAAATTATCATTAAACCTATTCACCCATTACCCTAAGGTTAACAATAGTCCCGTGAAATTGAAAACATATAAATCATTTTAATTTTTTGATAATGAGGTAAGTTCTATAATAACGTTTTAATTACATTTTTGTCTTTTAAACAATCCGTTATAGACAGATATTATCGATATGCGCCTAGTTCAAGAGAATGGATAAAATATGATCAGTCCTCAAGCAGCCATAATATATTCTATGGTCCTCAGCGCCGCCGCAGACGGTGACCTTGCGAACGATGAAATCGATACCATCAAGACCATAATAAATGGGCTTCCTGTTTTCGACGGTTTTGATAGCACTAAATTTAATGAGATTGCTGGAGCCTGCACTGACTTACTAACCGAAGAGGATGGTTTGGATGCGGCGGTAGAGATAATACGCCAATCACTACCTAGTTCCCTATGCGCCACCGCATACGCCTTGGCTTGTGACGTAGTTGCGGTAAATGGTATAGCCACCCAGGAGGAGCTGCGCTTTCTTGAAATGCTAAGACATGATATCAATGTTGATAGGTTAACTGCGGCGGCTATAGAACGAGGTTCTGCAGCAAGATATGCCAGAAATCAGACTGATCCAGATGGTTAAAAATACTGAGCCAGACAGGAGAGCTAAAAATATTGGATTTATTGGATTAGGCTTAATGGGCACACCGATGGTCCGTAACCTCTGTGCAATCGGTGCGAATGTTTTTGTTTGGAATAGAAGCTCTGCCACTGCAAAAGAGCTAGCAAACGAGCAAAAAAATATAACAGTTTGTGAGACTCCTGCCCACGTAGCAATGAATTGTGATGATACTATTTTGATGGTTACAGACGCGGAAGCCGTCGAAAGGGTAATATTTGGTGAATGCGGAGTTGCAGAAACCTGTTTGGAAAACTGCCTTGTGATAGATATGGGAACAACATCCGTTATAAAAACACGCATGTTTGCCAAGAAATTAACAAAGATGAATGGGCATTGGCTAGATGCACCTGTATCCGGCGGCACCACTGCCGCTGAAGATGGCACCCTCACCATTATGGCAGGAGGACCCCAGGACGCGTTCGGTCGCGCACTTCCTACTCTTCAAATATTGGGCGAGCGCATCACCCATGTTGGAGCGGTTGGAGCAGGCCAGATCGCAAAATCTGCTAATCAAATGATTGTTGGACTCACTATTGGTGCAGTAGCCGAAGCCTTTGCTTTAGCCCGACATAATGGTGTAGACCCTGCTAAAATTCGAGAGGCTCTTTTTGGGGGCTTTGCCCATAGCAGAATACTGGAACTTCATGGTGAGCGGATGCTTACAGAGGATTATAACCCAAGGGCAAAATGTTCTATTCAAAGAAAAGATATTGCTGAAGCAATGGAGCTTGCTGCTTCTGTAAACCTGCGACTACCAGGCCTGTCGACGAACATGAAACTATGGGATTTGATGATTGAAAATGACTGGGCCGAACTAGACCATAGTGCCTTACTGCTAGCAATCGACCCTCAGTGGAATAAAAAATAACCCTTCCAAAATAATTGGAAGGGTTATTCTTGCTATTATTATGGACTAATTTAGAAGTCCATTCCGCCACCCATGCCTGGAGCACCGGCTGGCATTGGAGCTTTTGGTTCAGGTTTATCAGCAACCATAGCCTCAGTAGTTACAAGCAACCCAGCGACGGATGCTGCGTTCTGAAGTGCTGTTCGGACCACTTTTGTTGGATCGATTATACCTGCTTTAACTAAGTCTCGAAATTTACCTTCCTGAGCATCAAATCCCCAGTTGGTATCTTTGGACTCAAGCATTTTTCCTACAATGACGGAGCCGTCCTCGCCAGCATTTTCTGCAATTTGTCTAGCAGGTGCCTGAATTGCTTTCTTCACTATATTAACACCTACTGCTTGATCGTCATTGGCTGGAGTCAGTTTTGCTAGACCGCGTCCTGCATAAATCAAGGCAGACCCACCGCCAGGAATGATCCCTTCCTCGACGGCTGCTCGCGTGGCATGCATCGCATCATCAACACGGTCCTTACGCTCCTTCACCTCAACTTCAGTAGAACCTCCGACCCGAACAACAGCAACCCCACCAGCTAGCTTCGCCAATCGTTCTTGGAGTTTCTCGCTGTCGTAGTCAGATGTTGTCTCTTCAACTTGAGCCCTGATCTGGTTGCATCGTGCTTCGATATCTTTCTTTTTACCCGCACCATCAACAATGGTCGTCTCTTCCTTGGTGATGTTCACTCGCTTGGCAGTTCCCATCATGTCAAGTGTGACTGTCTCTAGTTCGATACCCAAATCTTCGGAGATAACAGTTCCTCCAGTCAAAATTGCGATATCTTCAAGCATAGCCTTACGACGATCCCCAAAACCAGGGGCCTTCACTGCAGCCACTTTCAAGCCGCCGCGCAGCTTATTTACAACCAATGTGGCGAGAGCCTCGCCTTCAATATCTTCTGCTATAATCAGCAGTGGTTTACCGCTTTGAACAACGGCTTCAAGAACTGGTAGCATTGGCTGAAGACTAGAAAGCTTGGACTCATGCAGAAGGATGTACGGTGCTTCTAAGTCACTGATCATTTTTTCTGAATTGGTCACGAAATATGGGGATAAATAACCACGATCAAACTGCATACCTTCAACGACATCTAATTCCGTCGCTAGAGATTTGGCTTCTTCTACTGTTATTACCCCCTCATTACCAACACGTTCCATGGCCTGAGCAATCATCTTACCAATTTCGTCCTCACCATTGGCAGAAATTGTACCCACCTGCGACACTTCGGCTGACGTTCCAATCTTCTTCGACTTCTTTTCGAGGGCAGCCACCACTGAGGTTACCGCCATATCGATACCACGTTTAAGGTCCATAGGGTTTAAGCCAGCAGCTACCGCCTTTGCGCCTTCTCTAACAATTGACTGCGCCAATACAGTTGCTGTCGTTGTGCCGTCTCCCGCGTTGTCATTCGCCTTAGATGCGACCTCCCGCACCATCTGCGCGCCCATGTTTTCGAATTTATCGTTTAATTCGATTTCTTTAGCGACAGTTACACCATCTTTTGTAATCCGGGGAGCCCCAAAAGACTTATCCAGAACAACATTACGGCCTTTAGGGCCCAAGGTAGCTTTTACAGCATTTGCGAGCGTATCGACGCCGTCTAGCATTTTCTGACGCGCGTCAACACCAAACTTAACTTCTTTTGCAGCCATTTGTCTGCTTCTCCTTTAATTAAAGATCAAATATAACTAGGTAAGAGTCCATTTCTTAACCGGTTACGCCCATGATGTCCGACTCTTTCATGATAAGAAGGTCCTCGCCATCGATTTTCACTTCCGTACCGGACCATTTACCGAAAAGGACAGTATCGCCAGCTTTTACATCCAACGGTGTTATTCTACCGTTATCATCTCTGGCACCCGGACCAACTGAAACTACTTTACCCTCCATAGGCTTTTCTTTAGCGGTATCGGGGATAATAATCCCACCTGCTGTTTTTGCTTCGCTTTCCATTCGGCGGATAACGACGCGATCATGCAATGGCCTGAAACCCATTCCATCTCTCCATTTTCTGAAAGTTGCGTTTAAAAAATTTCCCTTACCGAACACCAAAGAGGTTAATCTTTGGCACTCTACTATTACGATTGCCAGCATGTAGTGATTGTCTGATCAACTGTCAAGAAGTCAGCGGTAAAAAAAAAGAAAACTATCTATATTATTATTAAATTGCCTTCGCCATAGACCGTCAATGTTAGTCTGGAGCTAGCGTGACTTTTAAGCCATCTAAATCCTTGCTCATATCTATCTGACAAGATAATCGCGAGTTTTCCTCCACATCAAAAGCAAGATCCAGCATGTCTGCCTCTTCTTCACTTTTTTCTGGAACTTTAGATACCCAACCTTCTCCTATGTAAATGTGACAAGTGGCACAAGCGCACGCTCCACCGCACTCCGCTTTAATTGAAAGCCCTTCATCCCGTATTATTTCCATGATCTGCCAGCCTTCCGTGCCCTTTACCTCATGTTCGACACCGTCATGATCTGTCACAAAAATTTTCATGCTACCCCCAATTTTCCCTGAAGTTCTGAGCTTGAAGTTGTATATTGGAATCGAAGTTTTTTCTCAGGATGTACGTATCGAAACGCTTGCTGCGCCATTAGTGCTGCTTCATGAAAGCCCGACAAAATAAGCTTCAACTTTCCTGGATACGTATTAATATCACCAATCGCAAAAATCCCTGCCACATCAGTTTCAAATTTCTCCGTATCTACGGGAATGAGATTTCTATCCAAATTAATTCCAAAATTGGCGACAGGGCCGAGCTTCATAGTAAGACCATAGAAAGCGAGAAGAGTATCGCATTCAATATCATATTCGCCAGTCTCTCCCTTCACGGCGACAGATTTTAAAACACCGTTATCACCTCGAAGCTCTTTTAACTGAGCAATTTCTAATTGCATCTCACCANCTGCAACAAGTTTCCTCATCTTATTAATTGTATCTGGGGCCGCNCGGAAATCATCTCTNCGGTGCAACAATGTTAATTTTTTTGCNAACGGATGCANNTTTACNGTCCAATCNAGGGCAGAATCCCCACCTCCGGCGATAAGAATATTTTTGTCCCGGAAATCTTCCATTCTCCTAACCGAATAAAAAACCGATTGCCCCTCAAATTCTTCAAGTCCCTTTAAAGGAGGTTTTTTGGGTACAAAGCTACCTCCACCTGCCGCGACAACTATAACTCTCGCTTCAATGACAGTACCTAAATCTGTTTGAACGACCCAATTGCCATCCTCGTTCTTCGAAATAGACTCAGCCATCTGACCAAGATGAAAATACGGGTCGAAGGGCTCTATTTGGGCCATAAGTTTGTCGGTTAATTCCTGCCCGGTACAAACTGGTATTGCAGGAATATCATAAATTGGTTTTTCGGGATAAAGCTCGGAACATTGGCCTCCGACTACCTCGAGGATATCTATCAAATGACATTTGATGTCTAAAAGACCAAGTTCAAATACGGCAAATAAACCAACTGGTCCAGCACCAATAATAACTACGTCAGTCTTAAAAGATTTTTCACTCATCTTTAGCCTTACCTGCAAAAATTAGTGTTATAAACGCCCTACTGAAATATAAATAATGTTTACCCACGGCGGACCCATACTACCAATACTTTCCACGATCAATTGAAAATATTATTTTTACCAAAAACAACGACGCAAAGCTTGAAACTTTTATTGGTTTCAAAACCTATAAAAGTTACATTTAATGTCGAAAGTGTCTCATTCCAGTCATAACCATTGCAATATCATTTTCGTTAGCCGCCGCAATAATGTCATCATCACGGACTGATCCGCCAGGTTGAATAACGGCCCTCGCACCCGCCGCAACAGCCGCCAACAAACCATCCGGGAACGGGAAAAAGGCATCAGAAGCGACAACCGACCCCACCGCCAAAGACTCTCGATACCCTAATTTCTCTGAAGCTTCTTTAGCCTTTTTGGCCGCAACCTGAGATGAGTCAACCCTACTCATCTGCCCGGCGCCTATACCTACCGTGGCGCCGTTTTTAGCATATACGATGGCGTTAGATTTTACATGTTTGGCAACCATGAATGCAAATATTAAATCGTCTAGCTCCTCGGGCGACGGTTGGCGCTTAGTTACAATCTGAAGTTTAGTTTTATCTATTCTACCAACATCCCTGTCTTGGACAAGCAATCCACCAGAAACAGGTTTAAAAATTTTTGATGCTTCAGTTGGATTGGGCAAACCACCTGTTTTTAATATCCTTAAAGATTTTTTTTCCGCGAATACACCCAATGCTTCTTCAGTAAAGTCAGGCGCTATTACGACCTCTGTAAATACATTCACCATCTCAATCGCAGCGTCAAAATCAATTGTTTTGTTAGACGCAACGATTCCCCCAAAAGCACTGACTTGATCACACCAATAAGCTTTTTTGTAAGCATCAAGGATATTATCTCCATTTGCTACGCCGCAAGGGTTTGCATGTTTTATAATTGCAACGGTGGGTTGATCAAATTCGGCTACTAGTTCAAACGCCGCATCCGTATCATTTAAGTTGTTATAGCTAACCTCCTTACCTTGGAGTTGCTCGGCTGTTCCTACACCAAAATTCTGTTTATTAATTTGATAAAAAGCGGCGGATTGATGGGGGTTTTCCCCGTAACGCAATATTTGCGGAGAATGACCTGCTAACACAATCCTATTAGGGTTTGAAATATTCAGCTCTTTGGAGAACCAAGTTGCTATTTCCGCATCATAAGCAGCTGTTCTAGCATAGGCTCTAGCAGCGAAGGTTTTTCTAACTGAAGATGAGGTGCCTCCATTATTAGACTTGAATTCATTAAGAAAGATTTCATAATCTGCCGGTTCAACTAGAACCATAACTGAGTCGTGGTTTTTTGCAGCTGCGCGAATCATAGCAGGGCCGCCTATATCAATGTTTTCCACGCAATCATGATAGTTGCCGCTCAAAAAAGCCGTTTCTTCGAACGGATAAAGATTGCACACGAGAAGATCAATTGGCGGTATGTCATGACCCTCGGCCGCCTTTATGTGCTGTGGGTCATCCCGCAGAGCCAAAAGACCCCCATGAATTTTTGGATGGAGAGTTTTAACGCGTCCCCCCATCATTTCGGGAAAGCCCGTGTAATCGGAAACATCGATAATTTTTATTCCGGATTCGCGAAGGGCCTTTGCCGTTCCACCGGTCGACAGAATTTCAACCCCATTTTTTTGTAGAATACCGCCTAACTCTGCTAGACCTGTTTTATCCGAAACGGATAACAGTGCTCTTTTTACAGGAACAATATCATTCATTTAAAACCCAGTTCGTTGAACAAAAATCACTGTCTTATTACTCGCGTGTGTTTATTCGTCAACTTTCCATTAATTACCATTAATCATTTTCTCGAGAATAACGTTTCAACCGAGCCTCTCTAACTGCAATATAAGTAGTGCTGCCAAAAATCAAGATAGCGCCTGTCCAAGTATAAAGATCGGGAATCTCATCAAAGAAAATAAATCCTAAAAACGTAGCCCAAATCATTTTGCTGAAATCTACCGGCATTACAACCGACGTATCAGCCAACTTTAAGGATTGGTTCATTAGGGTTTGAGCAAAAGTACCGAATGCTGCCAATAAAAACATCCATCCCATTTGCTCCCAACTTGGAAGCTCCCAAAATGGGAATGCTGCCAAGAACACTAGAGGTGAGAGAAAAATAGATGCATAAAAAGATATTGTAATACTAGAGTCATTGCGCGTCATCACTTTGATAAGCATGAGAGCTACAGACCAAATAGCCGCCGAGATAACAATCAGCATTGGACCAATTCCAAGGTCAACCATTCCCGGCCTAAGAATAATCAAAGTACCAAGGAAGCCAATAATAATCGCTGTCCATCGACGAATGCGAACCACTTCTCCCAAGAATATCACCGCTAATACCGTTGCAAATAATGGTGCGCTAAACCCCAATGCTGTAACTTGGGCTAACGGAGTAATACTCAATCCATAGAAGAAGCATAACATTGCCCCAGCATTCAAAACTCCTCTTAACGAGTGAAGCTTGATATTCTTCGTTTTAAGAATGGAAAAATTATCTTTTAAAATGAATGGGAAAAGGACAAATAACCCTAAAAATGCTCTAAAAAAAGCAATTTCGAACGGGTGCAGTTGCCCGGACATGCTGCGAACTATCGTATGCATAGCAACAAAAAGGATGGCAGCTACGGCCATATACGTCACAGCAACTATAGGTGCAGGCAAACTGGAGGTATAGCTAAGGAATTTTTTAGGTAAGACCACGGTACTAGTAATAGGCGCAACGTCAGCAAGTCTCAAGGCTTATATGATTAAAAATTCATCCAACTCTGTTTTTGGGGCATGACACATGAGGACCCGGCAGTTAACTCTCCACCCAATCTAGACCACTCTTCAAGAATATTTAGGCGCATCAATGCAATAGCCGCATTGCCAACCCCAGATCTAATTTCACCCGCTTCCTTTTCTCCAAACATAATCAATGTACCGGGTTCTGGAAGAGTCCCATCAACCGAGACAGATATCAGTCTTCGTTTGATCAAACCACGATATTTGGTTCTAGCCGTCAACTCCTGCCCCATGTAGCAACCTTTCTTCCAATTGATACCATTGAGTTCATCAAATCCCGCCTCAAGTAAAATTGTCTTTTGGAATTGCATATCTTGCACTCCATCCGGAACTCCTAATGTAATCCTCAATAATTCATAATCGTTACTATCACACTCTTTCAAGTCCCCAATAGTTGGAACGGCGTTCTTTGGCAGTATCATTCGGATTCCCATTGCCGCTAGTCGAGGATCAACCATTATTAAACCGTTTGACACTTTTATGGTGTGGCCAGAAGCTCCAGTTGACCCTATTGCAGAGTGAATACTGCTACCAAATCCTGCAAAAACATCAAATTCATCACTAATGTCCTCTATATTTATTTTGGATCTAAGTTTATGCATTCGGAGTTTTTTCTCCAACCCGGGCAGAAGTGTCGAATCACATTCCAGCAAAAACTCGGACTGCCCGTTAGACATAAAAAAATCGCAAAAAAATTTACCTTGTGGTGTTAAAAGCGCCGCATAAATAGAAACCGTTTCTGAAATCAAATGCACATCGTTTGATACTAAACCTTGGAGAAAGTTCGCCCTATCTTCACCAGATACAGCCAGAACCCCTCTGCCATCTAATTTCACAAAATAATTGTCTGTTAACATATCGTTCGAAGCACCTCTGCAAAAAGTAATCAAGCTTTGTTTTCATCATCAAAAACACCTAAATACAAGTGAAGTCGATTTTGTTTGCTAACCCAAGCTGTAAGAATTTATATGTTCAAAAGTCAAAAGATGCGAGTTTTTTAATCATGTGTACCTTTATAATTAATTGGCAACCTGGCGAGAAATGGCCGGTATCATTAGCCGCCAATCGCGATGAACTTATTTCCAGAGCATGGAAAAAGCCCGATCGGCATTGGCCAGACCGACCGGAGGTCATAGCAGGTCACGATGATGAAGCAGGAGGCAGCTGGTTAGGCGTAAATGATCATGGAGTAATCGCGGGTATATTAAACCGAAAAAATTCCTTAGGGCCAATGCCCGGAAAACGAAGCAGAGGGGAACTCGTTCTTGAAGCACTCGAGCATGCAGATGCGGTTGAAGCAGCTACAGCAATTACCCATATCAACGAAAGAGCCTTTAGAAATTTTAACATGTTAATATTAGATAATCGGGATGCATTTTGGCTAAAAAAAGCCGGTAACGATAGGGTCAGGTGCCAACCCTTGCCTAAAGGTGTTTCTATGTTAGCGGCTCAAGATTTAAACGATATGACAACCCCGAGAATTAACCATCATTTAAATAAATTGCGATCGATAAAAACACCCAACCCGGAACTCAACGAATGGGCGAACTGGTCAAATGTTCTTGCCAGCCGAACATGCCAAGTTAAAGAGGATCCATTGACAGCAATGAATATTGCCCCAACGTCTGGGTTCGGGACTGTCTCATCATCGTTAATAGCATTACCCAACGATGTTAATCAAAAACCTATCTGGTTATTTTGTGAGGGCCCCCCCGACAAAAATAAGTTTTTACCAATCAATTTTTGATATTTAGGGTAATTAGAAAAACAGTAGTTAAATAATCAGTCTAGACCCGCATTGTTTTAAATTTATCTTGTTGATATACATGATAAGGATGATGCGTTGACACGGTATCGCTCTTCATCAAGAAATAACTTGTTTAGGCAAGCCAAGCGGTAAGTCTTAGGGACGAGTAATATGGCAGTTAGAACCAAATTATATGAAGGTAAAGCAAAGGTCCTATACAAGGGACCTGAGCCGGGCACTTTAGTGCAGTATTTCAAGGATGATGCAACCGCATTTAATAACGAGAAGCACGGAATCATTACTGGTAAAGGCGTTCTTAATAATAGAATAAGCGAATGCATTATGGCTAAAGTTGCTGAGCTTGGGATCCCAACACATTTCATAAAACGACTGAATATGAGGGAACAGCTGATTAAAGAAGTTGAAATTATCCCGATCGAAGTTGTGGTTCGCAATATAGCTGCCGGTTCTATCTGCAAACGATTTAATTTAGAAGAAGGAGTACCCCTGCCCCGTTCATTAGTTGAGTATTACTATAAGTCAGATGAACTCGGCGACCCGTTAATAGCTGAAGAACATATAACAGCATTTGGATGGGCAAGTACCCCAGAACTGGATGAGATTATGGCTATGACTCTTAGGATAAACGATTTCTTATTAGGATTATTAATGGGAATTGGCATTCGTCTGGTAGATTTTAAATTAGAATTTGGACGCCTTTATTTCGAGGAAACAGTTCAAATCATACTAGCGGACGAAATTAGTCCAGATAACTGTCGTCTTTGGGATATTAAAACCAATGAAAAACTTGATAAAGATAGATTTCGCCGCGACTTGGGCGGAGAGAAAGAAGCCTATCAGGAAATTGCACGACGACTGGGAGTTCTACCCGAATCAAATTCTGGATAAACTCTAGAACTCTATATGCCTTAAATAGTAAAGTTTTAAGAGTGGGAAAAATAATGAAAGCACATGTCCATATAACACTCAAGAAAGGCGTTCTAGATCCTCAGGGTAAGGCGATAGAAAATGCTCTAAAAACCCTTGGCTTTGATCAAGTCAAGAGCGTCAGACAAGGTAAGTTCATTGAGATTGAACTCGATGAAAAAGATCCAACGAAGGCGGAAAAGCAAGTCGCAAAAATGAGCGAAAAGCTTTTAGCAAATACAGTGATCGAAAACTATGAGATAGACATTCGAGAGAATAAATAAACAACTAAGTTATTTATGATATCGGTGCGCTAAAAGCACCATATCTGCAGCAGTGGGGCTACATACAATCGGTGTGTCATGCATTATAGCCAAACGGGTCAAAGCTATTAAATCTACATCTCGAGCATGGCGAGTATGTGGATCGGCGAAAAAGATCACGGCGTCTAACTCACCCGTTGCGATCAGCGCTCCTAGCTGCTGATCCCCTCCCATAGTACCGCGCTGCAATCTAAGAATGTTAAGGCCTGGGTAAGCCTCCCGTAACATCGTCCCAGTGCCACCTGTGCAAATTAATTTTTCCTTTTCAAGTGAACTTTTATGCCGACCAACCCAAGCCGTTAGTTGTGTTTTCCTCTCATTATGTGCCACGAGTGCGATACGTCTGGGAGACGTGGAAATTTGGCGAGCGCGTGCAGTTATAGACATGAGTGATCGCACTTGAGAAATTAATCCACTAGACTCTGCCGGAAAGTCACCTGCCAGTGCCGCGGTGCCAACAGTAAAGGCTGTGGCTCCAGCAGCTGCGGCAGCCAGAATGCGTTCCTCACTGTCGATACTACCAGCTATTACAACTGGCTTTTTAGATTTTTCACAAACTGATTTCATTAATGCGGAAGCATCTCCTTGAAATCTGTAAGCCAAGAGATCTAAACCGTGGACGCCTTCTAAAGCGGTCAACGATACTGCGCTCTCCGTAATTTGCTCAACAGACCCTTCTAGTACACTAGGATGACCGACTACCTTTCCCGGAAATGGAAAATATCGCAAGGGATTAGAACCTATAATTTTCAGTACTTCTGATGCGTGCGTACCACCAAGCAGGCAGTCTACGTCGAGTCGCACGGCTGCTTCTGCAGACTCGAGCTCCCGGTCAGCATCTAAGCTTACCACCTCGAGGTAAGAAACTCCGCCAGCTAATCTTATTTGATCCGCAAGGAGTTTCAACTTATCTAGGGGTAAACCAACGTCCTTAAAACCAATATGACGAGCACCACCTGCGAGCGCCTCCAGTAAACGCGCCTCTGCGTCTTCAATGGTCCTATCATTTTCAGTAAGCATAAAAATAAAATTAAAACTAATTATCTGTTCCCTTCATTCAGTTTTTATAGGCTCCTTGGAACCAGTTTACTGGTTCTTTCGAATTCAAGGAATGGTGTTAACACAAAAATACATGTGGAATGATTAATATGCAAAAACCCTTCTAGCAAACGTGATCGACTTTAATATCAGTTTGAATCGATTCGACAAGCTATGTGTGACGATTAAAAACCATAACGTAAGAAGAAGAATTTAATTTGCAAATATTTCAAATGGTTTAACGTTACTCAAAGCGCACGCTTGCAAAGATATTCACGCTTGCGTAATTTGTCGTTGTAACGAAAATTTCAAAAAAAGCGCATCTCATCGAATGAAATCAGCGATTATTATCTTTCCGGGCACCAACCGTGATAGCGACATGGTAATGGCCTTGGAAAAAATTTCTGGGACCCCCCCTAAAAAAGTTTGGTATAATGAGGGTGACCTCCCCGCCGCCGACTTGTTTGTATTGGCGGGAGGGTTTGCTTACGGGGATTATCTAAGAGCAGGAGCAATGGCGGCAAGAGCTCCCGTTATACGCGCCCTTGCCGATCGAGCCGCCAAAGGCGCAGCAGTTCTTGGTGTTTGCAACGGTTTCCAAATTCTAACCGAAATCGGTCTTCTTCCAGGTGCTCTAATGAGGAACACCAAACTTAAGTTCATTTGTCGGAACCTAGATGTTCGAGTTGAAGAAACGGATTCTATATTCACTAAAAAATATCAACCCGGGCAAAAACTCTCTTTCCCTGTTGCACATAATGACGGAAACTATTTTGCAGACAAGGCAACAATCGATCAATTAGAAGAACAAAACAGAATAGCTTTTCGTTATGTCAACACTTCAGGACAAATAGAGCCTGATGGAAATCCTAATGGGTCAGTAAGAAACATAGCAGGAATACTGAATAAGAAAAAAAATGTATTAGGACTTATGCCTCATCCCGAAAATGCGACCGATCCTGAACTTGGAGGGTCGGATGGACAGGGTCTATTTCAAAGTGTTGTCGAGCACTTATCATGAGTGACGATAAATTAGACAGATCAGAAGCCCTTGCTTCACAGCATGGCCTCTCCCCCGAGGAATATAAACTTATCTTGACTATCTTGGATCGTACCCCAAGCCCCACTGAGGTAGGTATTTTTTCTTCGATGTGGTCTGAACACTGTTCATACAAATCGTCCAAAAAATGGTTAAAAACACTTCCAACAAAAGGACCACAAGTCATACAAGGCCCGGGGGAAAACGCCGGGGTTGTCGCAATAGGGTCTGGCCTAGCCGCTGTTTTCAAAATAGAGAGCCATAATCATCCTAGTTTTATCGAGCCCTATCAAGGAGCTGCAACGG
This sequence comes from Rhodospirillaceae bacterium, assembly GCA_002709155.1. GTDB lineage: Bacteria > Pseudomonadota > Alphaproteobacteria > Thalassobaculales > Thalassobaculaceae > UBA7326. The sequence goes on along the minus strand of PAQA01000023.1, from coordinate 1,503 downwards.
GTGTTGGTGGGATTTTACGAGATGTGTTTACAATGGGAGCAAGACCCATCGCCAACCTAAATGCTCTGCGATTTGGGTGCCCGGGCCATCCAAAAACGCGGCACTTGGTATCTGGGGTAGTAGCGGGAATTGGAGGCTATGGAAATTGCATAGGGGTTCCAACAGTAGCAGGGGAAGTAGATTTTCATTCTTCCTATAATGGTAATAATTTAGTTAACGCCATGACGGTTGGACTGGCCTCAACTGATAAAATCTTTTATTCCGCAGCTGCCGGCAAGGGAAACCCAGTCATATACGTTGGCGCAAAAACAGGACGCGATGGAATTCACGGAGCTACTATGGCTTCGGCGGAGTTTAATGAAGACGCCGAAGAGAAGAGACCCACCGTGCAGGTTGGGGATCCATTCACCGAAAAGCTTCTATTGGAGGCGTGTCTGGAACTGATGGAGGGCGACTCTATTATTGCAATCCAAGACATGGGGGCGGCGGGGTTGACATCATCATCAGTGGAAATGGCCGGAAAAGGTCAACTTGGAATGCGACTTGATTTGGATCTCGTCCCTGTTCGAGAGGCCGGAATGACTGCTTATGAAATTATGTTATCGGAAAGCCAAGAACGTATGCTCATGGTTCTAAAACCAGAAGCGGAAAAACAAGCTCGCAAAATTTTTCATAAATGGGGATTAGACTTTGCGGTTATTGGAGAGCTGACGGATACAAGGCATTTAGAGATTATAAAAGACGGCCAAATAAAGGCTAATATTCCTATTGATCCCATGGTAGAGGAGTCCCCCGAATACGACCGAGCCTGGGAAGTAACGCGTGTCAGTGATCCTATCAACCCAGACGATTTTATAACAGACAAGCCGATTTCAGAGGTGTTAACGGAATTAGTGACTTGCCCTGACCTGGCGAGCCGTAGATGGATTTGGGAACAATTTGATCATTTAGTAATGAACAATACTGTCGTTAGACCAGGGGGAGATGCAGCAGTAGTTCGAATTTCGGGAACCAATAAAGCATTAGCTATGACGGTTGATTGCACCCCGAGGTACTGTCTAGCGGCCCCTGAAACAGGGGGGGCGCAAGCTGTAGCGGAGGCTTGGAGGAATATTATTGCTACTGGAGCAAAACCACTTGCGGTAACTAATAATATGAATTTTGGGAATCCGGAGCGCCCAAAAATAATGGGCCAGTTTGTTGGTTGTATTAAAGGAATGACAGATGCATGTTTAAAACTCGACTTCCCTGTCGTATCTGGAAATGTCTCTCTGTACAACGAAACTGATGGAAAGGCTATTATGCCTACACCAGTGATAGGCGGTATAGGTCTATTAGAAAACGTTTCTAATCATATAACCATAGATCTTAAAGCAGCTGGGGAAACAATAATATCAATTGGAACGCTATCCGGTTGGCTAGGTCAAAGTTTGTATTTGCGAGAGATATTTGGGCAAGAAACGGGAGCTCCACCACCGATAGATCTAGATGAAGAAAAATCAA
>PAQA01000035.1:8895-14544 GCA_002709155.1 Rhodospirillaceae bacterium | reverse complement strand
TGACTGGAAATTCTAGCATACGACCAAGATATTCAATATACTTTTCTCTGTATAAGAAGAATGCTTCATGATCTATGAAGTGCACTGCCATATCTTTATAGTAATCAAGAGCAATATCCATAGTACACTCACCACCAACTCTTACTTGTTGTAGTTCGTTTATATTTCTATCTCTTACAATTACTGCTATGATTGGCATTACACCTAATTCAAATGCTCTCATAGCAACTTCTTTTACCTTTGGGGTTTGTCTTACACCATTGTAAAAGAAAGGTACACTGACATTAGCACAGAAGTAATCTCCATCTGCAAATGTTTCTTTCTTCATCTCTTCTGGGTGCACCCAAAATCTTGCAAACGGTTCTTCATCACTAGGAACCCAATACTTATCATGTAGACTCTCCCACCCAACTACATTCTCATGTAATGAGAATAGTCTTGCAAATAGATGGTTGCCTGATCCTTGTGGACCTGTTACGATTAGTAATTTTTTCATTAGCAGTGGCAGGGTTTATCCCCACAGCAAGGAAGGACATCACTTGAAGGAGGATCGGGTATATTAGGATTGAAGGGGAAAGGAATTCCAGTCTTGTTACCATCATCTAATGGATTTTCTTTTACATAGTTGATGTACTTTGTATTAGCATCTCTTTCTAATATCTCGTTTACTCTTTTATCATACCATGCAATAGGAAAACCAAGATCAAGTGATTTCAAATATTCTTGTTTATAAAGATATAATAATTCGTAACTTAGAAATGATGGACATGGGAATGCCTCTTGTATTCCTTTCAGAGCATCATAAAAATGTCTGATGGTAGATTCCTCTCTTATTCTTTTCTGTTGGTTTTCTAGTATTGTTTGATCTCTACCTATTACACATATTTTTACCTTCATCCCTAAACTTTGTGCCTTCAATCCAAACTCTTTGATATCAGGACACCACTTGGTTCCTTTACTCTCTATGCCTAGTGGCACACTGATGCTAGTAAAGTAATGATTGTGTGAACTAAAGTCAAATTGAGATAGTAATTCTGGATCTCTCCAACATGCAGCAAATGGTTCTGAGTATCTGTGTGCTTCCCAGTAATTGTCTAAAAGAGATTTCCAACCAAATACATCTTCATGTAAAGAGAATATTTTAGACCACAGATGATTGCCTGATCCTTGTGGACCCGTTAGTATGGCAAGAGTTTTCATCATATAATATCAGTTACAACTAATTATAACACATAAATAGTGGCACAACAACGTGTGTCCTTACACACTGAGTGCTCTTTAGCGTACATAATGGCAAATCCAAAGATAAAGGTAAAACGTTCCTCTGTTGCAGGAAAAGTACCACAACCCACACAATTAGAACGTGGTGAGTTAGCAGTAAACTCATACGACGGAAAAGTTTATATTGTAAGAGACCAATTCAGCACAGGTATTGGTACAACAACTCATACTCTCAACCCATGGGATGAGTATACGATAGGAAGTAAGATAGCATATGCAGGTATTGCTAGTGCACAGCAGTTTGATGGTAATATAACAGGTAGTGTAAATTCAAGTGGTGTATCAACCTTTGCTAGTGGAGCACTAGATTTTTATCGCAGTGGTGGTGACTCGTATATTGATAATGATAGTGGACATCTTATTATAAGAAACCAAGCAGGTGGTGTTGACGATGGTCATGACATATACATTATGGCAAAACCCGGTGAAACTGGGATTCTAGTAGCAGATGATTCAGCAGTATATTTGTATTTTGATGGATCTGCTAAGATGCGAACAGATACCAACGGTATCTTCGTTTATGGTAATGTAACACTATCAGGTACTGTAGACGGAAGAGATGTAGCAACTGACGGTACAAAATTAGATGGAATAGAGGACAATGCGACCGCAGATCAGACAGCATCAGAAATACTGACTCTGATCAAAACTGTAGATGGATCAGGATCCGGATTAGATGCAGATACTTTAGATGGTGTTAGTTCAGGATCATTTGTAAGATCAGATGCTACTGATACAGTGTCAGGTGCACTTACATTTACAAATGACATAACGTTTGATGGTCAAACTGCTGGAAGAGATATAGTTTTTGATAGGGCAGAAAGTGAACTACAGTTTGCTGATAATAGTCAAATTGTTATGGGAGATGGTGAAGATTTTCGCATATATCATGACGGGTATAAGTCAATAATTCAACATGGTGGACACGGTGATTTACACATTCGTGCTGCTTTAGGAGAAAAAATTACATTTCAAAAATGGTCTGGTGGAGATACTTTAGCAGACTTTAATACTGATGGATCTATTGACTTATATTATGATAATACACAACGTTTCTCCACATCAGGAGTAGGTGCCACAGTATTCGGACAATTAGATGTTACATCTGGTGTTTATCTAACTGATACTGGCACTGACAGTAGTGCAGGACCTATACTTGATTTTTATAGGAATAGTTCTTCTGCTGCTGATGCTGACTATATGGGACAGATAAAGTTCCAAGGTGAGAATGATGCAGATCAGAAAATTGTATATGCTAAGATAACAGGTAAAATACAAGATGCATCAGATGGAACTGAAGATGGTCTTATCGAATTTGCTAACAAGAAAGCAGGTTCAAATGTTATAACAGCAAGACTAAGAAGTGATAGTTTACAATTATTAAATGGCACTGGACTGACTGTTGCAGGAGATTCTACATTTACTGGTAAAGTTTTTGCAAATCATGGTGTTCAAGGTAATATAAACTCAAGCGGAATATCAACAATATCAGGATTTACATTCCCCTCAACCGACGGGACGGAAGATCAAGCACTTGTTACAGATGGATCGGGTTCTCTCTCATTCAAAACACTGTCAGGTGGTGGAGGTGGTGCTACAGGTGCCGGTACTACTATAAGTACAGGTGTTACTACAGCAACACAAGGACAGACATCCTTCACTGCACCAAATGTATTTGATGATGGTGAGCAAGCAACAGCATTTTCTACACAAGTATTTCTAAATGGTATCAAACAGAGACTAGGTGCATCTAATGATTATCAATTATCAGCACCTCAGACTGTAAACTTCACATCTGGAGTCAACGTCGGAGATGATGTTACTATCGTCGTATACTTTGGGCATACATTAGAAGAAGAATTCTTTACAGCAACACAAGGTCAGAAAGATTTTACNNTANCAGGTAATCTAGCAGCAGCAAAAAATTATAAAGTATTTTTGAATGGAGTCAGACTCAGAAATACTGTAGACTATTCAGCGAGTGCTGCAGTTGTTCTCANNCAGGCAGCAAGNGCAGGAGANCANGTNGATATTGTATCTGATCAGGCAGAAGATAGATTGACTGCTGTTGAGAATCAAACTTCCTTTGCTCCATCAGATTCAGGAACAACATCAGATAATATGNAAGTGTATATGAATGGTGTTCTCTTGAGACAAACTGAAGACTGGTCTATAGGAAGTCCCTCTGTCACAATCCTAGATGCAGACGGTCTTACCGCCGGTGATCATCTGGATGTTGTCGTAAGACGATCATAAATAACTAAAAAAGTAATAATATGTCAGGACACCCAGTTCGTCGCGACCATCTAACCACTGCAGAAGTTGATGATACGATGCTCAACTATAGGGAAGAATTTATTCTCTATGGGTTGAGGAAGTTAGGTCATCCCGTTGTGGAAGTTAATATTGCAGACGAGCAGATAGAAGAATGTTTGATGGATACTACATCTTACTTCCAAAACAGACANATGGATGGTGTTGAGAAAGTATNTCTAAAACATAAAATTACAGANGATTTGNTTAAAAGAGTTGGTGGAAGAGATGAAGATAATNNNNTNGGTATNGTTACNACAAGAACCTCAAGAGATCAAACTATNGTAGGTATTGGAACAACTGTNAGACATGAGTTTGAAGAAGANTCAAACTGGATACATGTGCCNGANCACNTTATTGGTGTAGAAAAAATATGGAAAATNGATAGTCGTGCAATCAGCACAAACATGTTTAGTGTNAACTATCANTTNTTCTTGAATGANATATATTATTTCAGTAGNACTGAAGTNTTGAACTACACAATGACTAAAAGATATCTAGAAGATTTGAATTTNATATTGCATCCAGATAAACAAATAAGATATAANAGAAGACGTAATAGAATATATCTTGATACTGATAGAAACAGTTTGAAGGAAGATGATTTTCTTATCATAGAATGTTATAGAGCATTAGATCCTAGTGAAGTAGGTAACAGAGTATATGGTGACCTTTTCTTTAGAAGATACTTTACTGCATTGATGAAAAGACAGTGGGGACAAAANCTCATGAAGTTTCAAGGNGTCAAAATGCCGGGTGGTATGGAACTAAATGGTAGACAAATATGGGAAGATGGTACAGCAGAATTAGAGAAGTTGGAGTCTCGTATGAATATGGATTACGAATTACCTCCACTTGANNTNATTGGATAATGGCACTCAATAATTATTTTCGACTCTACAGNTGCNANNAATGAGCAANATCTTGCTCAGTCTTTNGTAGATGANCANATCAAAATGCATGGCATNGAATTNGTTTATATGCCACGTACCTTTGTGAATACTAAAACTGTGATGAGAGAAGTTACNTCATCGAAGTTTGAGAAGTCATTTCCTCTTGAAGGGTATATCGANAATTATGAAGGNTTTGGAGATCAATATAATTTACTAACAAAATTTGGAGTTAGATCTACAGCAGAAATGCAGATCACTATTTCTCAAGCAAGATTTGGTGAGTTGGTTACTCCTGTTTTGAGAAGNGANGGTGGACTTGGAATTGNNNNTCCTGTAAGACCTNTAGAAGGAGANCTAATATACTTTCCACTNGGNGACATACTATTTGAAGTCAAGCATGTNAAACACACTGCACCAACATTCTATGCTTTAGGTAAAAACTATTGNTATGTNTTAGAGTGTGAAATNTTTGAACTTGGTGATGAGAAGATTGAAACNGGNATTGGTNNNATTGACNATGANTTTGCNACACTAGGATATAATGTCACAATGANAGTNNCNGGTGTTGGTACNACTGCAACNGCACANACATCATTNGTNAATGGTGGTATTCATAAGATNAANATATTCAANGAGGGNACAGGATTTACAGCAGATCCNACAGTNCTNATATCTAAACCTAATGGCACTGGTAGAAGAGCAACNGCNGTTGCAATNACCACTGCAAATNCACAAGGATCTAGATCACTGCAGGAGTTTAGACTNACAGATCCCGGNTNTGGATATACCACTGCTCCAAGTATTTCAATCACACCTGTGGANGGTNAAGGTGGTGGAGTATCACTAGGAGTTGGNATTGCAACAACAGGNGCAGTTGGAATTATTACAGTTACAGCGAAAGGATCTGACTATGTTGTTCCTCCNACAATNACNTTTACAGCAGCACCTTNNGGNGGTGTAACTGCTATAGGAACTGCAATACTTGTGGACGGTCAGGTAGATAGAATTATCACAACNAATGCAGGATATGGTTANACACTANCACCNACNGTNACNGTNGGTGCAGCAGGNACAGTTGGANTAGGAACATTCAAGTATGGAATGATTCTAACTGGTAAGGCATCTTCAACAACTGCATACGCTACAAGTTGGGANGCTACNA
>PAQA01000035.1:8438-8890 GCA_002709155.1 Rhodospirillaceae bacterium | reverse complement strand
ACANTGACTTGCTAAAGATCTTACAGGTAANTTCTCAATTGGTGAATTGATTGTGGGTACNGCNAAGACAACNGGTGANACTATCGCATACCGTCTAAATAGCATCGACTACAATGATGATGAGACAAATNTCGATTCATATGCAGACAATGTTAGCTTCCAATCAGAAGGTGACGCTATCCTTGATTTTACAGAGAAAAACCCATTTGGTGAAGCATAATGTTTGGAAAGTATTTTTACAATGAGACAATNAGAAAGACTGTAATCGCTTTNGGAACTCTCTTCAATGACATCACNATAAAGCATACAAATGATGCTACAGATGCAGTNATATCAACANTCAAGGTTCCTATTGCATATGGNCCTATGCANAAGTTCTTGGCNAGAATNGAACANCAACCAAACTTNAANAAGAATGTAGCAATAACNTTACCAAGATTATCATTTGAGAT
>PAQA01000035.1:0-8433 GCA_002709155.1 Rhodospirillaceae bacterium | reverse complement strand
CATATCAATATGACCCNACAAGAAANATTGCACCTATAACAAAATTTTGTTTAGTTCCTAATAGTAGTAAAAATAAAATCAAAAANGTCTTTATGCCTGTTCCCTATAANATAGGNTTCAGACTTAGTTTTGCTGCAAAATTGCAAGATGANGCTTTNCAGATATTAGAGCAAATATTACCATTTTTTCAACCATCATATAACGTTACTCTCAATATGATAGAAGGTCATGATGAGACAAGAGATATACCATTTACANTCAGTGATATCTCATTCAAAGATGAATATGAGGATGATTTCAATACAAGAAGAGCGATTGTATATGATTTAGAATTTATGGCAAAGACATACTTCTACAATGAGATTCCTACAGACGANACTGGTGGAATCATCAAGAAGGTTCAGATCGATTACTCATCTGCTATCANAGCACCAAGAGAAGTCAGATANGTTGTCACACCTACTGCTACGAAAGATTATAATCAAGACTCAACCCTCTCTCTTGCTGCAACATTAGAAGTTGGTAAGACTCTAATGACGGTAACAAGTGGAGCAAGTTTAGTTGTTGGTCAGTTTATTCAAATCAACAACGAAGTTATGAGAGTTGAGGAAAAAGATGGTGTGTCAATNATAGTTGCTAGAGGGCAGTATAGAACTTCAGAAATGAAGCATAGTAATGGTGATGTTATAAATCTTATTAACGCTGCCGATCATGCATTGATCGAAGTCGGTGATGATTTTGGATTCAATAGTGATNTTGANTTCTTCCAAGATTCTAAATTCTTTAGTCCNAGTCAGGGCACTGACCAATAATGGAAAACTTTGATGAGTTAGAAAAGGCAATGAACGTAAAGACAGAAATAGTCAAGGAGACTAAATCTGTCAAAGTCAAACCTGTTAAAAATGGGGAAGATGATCCTCAAAAAGATTACGAGTATAGTAGAGCACAATTATATAATCTAGTAGAGAAGGGTCAGGAGGCAATCAATGGCATATTGGATGTATGTCAAGATTCACAGCACCCAAGAGCATATGAAGTAGCAGGACAGTTGATCAAGAGCGTAGCAGATACCACTGACAAACTAATTGACTTGCAGAAAAAGATGGTTGACTTAGAGCAACCAACTGGAAATGGTCCAAAGACTGTAAATAATTCAGTATTCATTGGTAGCACTGCAGATCTTCAAAAGATCATCAAGCAAGGAAATATAAATAAGAAATAGTAATCGATACACGATGACCAAATCTTGCCCGAAAGGACAATATTATTGCTACACTGATGAGAAGTGTAAAAAAATACCAAAAGGGTACATGATTGGTGCTCGCGGTTACTTGCGACAAGAACCACAAGAGGATGATTCTAAAAAGAATGGTAATGGGAACGGTAACGGACACTCTAACTCAAATGGGAGTGGTCGGAATGGTGGTGGAAATGGTAACGGTAACTCTGGTGGTAATGGTGGTAGTGGTGGCGTGTCTGAAGCGACAATGACCTCATCTCAAAAGAGAAAGGACACAATGCTGAAGAAAAAATATGATGACTCTGACATGAAAAAGAACATGAAGAAACAGTATGGTAAAGAAGAAGGTGAAAAAGTTTATTATGCTACGATACGAAAACAAGCAATGGAATCAAATTTAGGAAAACTTGATGAAGTAGGATACTATTCTGGGCAGGATAGGGATTCTAACACCGGATTACCAAAAGGTTTGAAAAGCATTCCCGGTGGTAAAAAGGATAAACCAATGAAAGGAGTGCCTTATAACTTGATGAGAGCACACTATGAAATTCCTGTGACTGATATCAAGGTATCATCCATGGATGAACTGACTGATTATAAAACATTTGTTCAGCAATCCCTTGATGCAAAGAAAAGAAAAGTAGATAGGGCAGCAAGTAAGCAGAAGTCAGATAAACAGTGGGCAGCAAATAAAAAAGAAAGAGTAAAGAAAGGTATAAAATTTTATGATAAGAAAGGATCAGGTTATATCAAAGGTGGAGTCAAGACATATAACGAAGGAAATGAAATAGATGAGAAGCAATTGTTCCCATCAGGATTCTTAGATAAGTATCCCAATTTAGATCCTACAAAAGCAAGAGATTTTCGTAAATTAAAGCAACTATTAAATTACCCTAAAAAGGTATCGGTGAATCCTGAAGTGCAGACAGAAGGGTCATTGCATAAATGGTTCAAGGGATCTAAATCAAAAGATGGAAAACCCGGTTGGGTAAACGTCAAGACAGGTGGAACCTGTGCTAGTGACGAACCCGGAGAAGGTACACCTAAGTGTGTGTCATCTTCTAAGAGAGCAAGTATGTCTAAGGCAGAAAGAGAATCTGCATCAAGAAGAAAGAAAGCAGCAGACCCCGGTCAGCAGTCAAAGACTGGTGCTGCAAAACCAACTTACGTTTCAACTGACAAACCTAAAAAGAAAATGAAAGAAGAGAATCAAATTACTGAAGCAGACAAGAAGGGTAAAGGTAGTGGTAAGAAAGATGCTTGTTATCATAAGGTAAAGGCAAGTGCAAGTGTATGGCCATCTGCATATGCATCTGGTAGATTAGTTCAGTGTCGTAAGAAAGGTGCTGCTAACTATGGTAAGAGTAAGAAAGAAGAGTTAATCAGTTACAAAGATATGATTAATGAACTCTCAATGAAAAAGGATAAGAAGGTTCCTCTTGGACAAAAGAGTAATCCATATGGAAAAAGAGCGATTGCAAAGATGATTATAAAATCAATTGCTGAACCTGCAAGAAGAAAGGCGGGTGTTAGTAAAGAGGAAACTCACTTAGAAGATAGTAGATTGACAAGTTCTAATGACATGCAAAGTAAAATGTATGCTGATAAGAACAAGTCTGGTAAGAAGATGAGTGATGATGAGATCAAGAAAGAGAAGGGTGGAAAGGAGTTTCTTGCTAGACTCAAGGCAGCAAAGTCGAAGATGAAGAAAGAGGGTGCTGCATATGGTATGTACAAAGGAGATGGTAAACCCAAAGGTCCTATGGCAAAGTTTGGGGAGAAGAAAAAGAAAGAAAAAAAGATTGAAGAGAAGGTAAACCTAAAGAATAAGTCTTCTCAGTATGCTAGAAGTACAAAGGAAGTTGACACTGCAATGACAGATCATGTCAATAGAACAAAAGGAAAACATTTTAGTAAAGATGGTAAGGTCACAGACGTAGGTCGTTACCGCAAACAAAGTAAAAGAGAAGCAAGAAATGAATTGATCTCTATGAATAAAGAGTCAAAGACATATTCTCAGTTCACTCAAGAATGTTGGAAGACTCACAAGAAAGTGGGTATGAAGATGAAAAATGGCAAACTTGTGAATGATTGTCGTCCTAAGAATGAAGAGGTAGCAGTTGAGGGAGCAGCATGGACAAAAAAGTCAGGAAAGAATAAAGAAGGTGGACTCAACGAAAAGGGAAGAAAGTCTTACGAAAGAGAAAATCCCGGATCTGATCTCAAAGCACCGAGCAAGAAGGTTGGGAATCCCAGAAGAGCATCTTTCTGTGCTAGAATGAAGGGTATGAGAAAGAGACAGAAACCATCCAATAATACAGGGGATGATAGGTTGTCTAAATCACTACGTAAGTGGAACTGCTAAATGCCCCAACAAAGTGACGTCTATCTTGGTAATCCGAATCTAAAAAAAGCGAACACTGAAATTCAGTTCACAGAAGAGAACGTAAAAGAATTTCTAAAGTGTAAAGACGATCCAGTTTACTTTGCTAGAAAATATATCAAAATTGTAAACGTAGACGAAGGTCTTGTCGGATTTGACATGTGGCCTTTTCAAGAGAAGTTAATAAAACGATTCCATAAGAATAGATTCAATATTTGTATGATGCCNCGTCAGACTGGTAAGTCAACGACGTCGGTGTCTTATTTGTTGCACTATGCTATATTCAATGACAATATAAACATTGGTATTCTTGCNAACAAAGCAGCGACTGCAAGAGATCTACTNGGTAGATTACAGACNGCATACGAGAANTTACCAAAGTGGATGCAGCANGGTATTGTTGCATGGAANAAAGGNTCNATGGATCTAGANAANGGNTCTAAGAATNATGGCAGCATCTACATCTGCTGCTGCTGTTCGAGGTATGACCTTCAACATCATATTCTTGGACGAATTTGCATTCGTACCAAATCATATTGCAGATGACTTTTTTAGTTCAGTATATCCTACAATATCATCTGGTAAGTCAACAAAGATTATAATTGTATCCACTCCTAAAGGTATGAATCACTTCTACCGTATGTGGCATGATGCAGAAAAAGGTAGAAATGAATATGTTCCTACTGAGGTTCATTGGTCAGAAGTTCCGGGTAGAGATGCAAAATGGAAAAAACAAACTATTGCAAACACATCTGAACAACAGTTCAAGGTTGAGTTTGAATGCGAATTCTTAGGATCTGTTGATACTTTGATTGCTCCATCAAAACTCAAAGCGATGGCATATAATGACCCTGTTCAAACAAATGGTCATCTAAACGTCTATGAAACTCCCGTCAAAGGAAGAGATTATATTATCACTGTGGACGTAGCAAGAGGTATCTCAAAGGATTATAGTGCCTTTGTGGTGTTTGACATTACAGAGTTTCCGTATAGAGTGGTCGCTAAGTATAGAGATAATGAAATCAAACCTATGCTTTTCCCATCTGTAATAATGGATGTGGCACTTGCATACAATGAAGCGTTTGTATTATGTGAGGTAAATGATATTGGTGATCAAGTAGCAAGCATACTACAGTTTGATTTGGAGTATGAGAATGTGCTGATGTGTGCTATGCGAGGTAGGTCTGGTCAGATAGTTGGTACAGGTTTCAGTGGTAAGAAGACTCAACTGGGTGTGAAGATGAGTGTGACTGTGAAGAAGGTAGGTTGTAGTAACCTGAAAACACTGATTGAAGAAGACAAATTACAAATATTAGATTATGATATTATATCAGAGTTGACTACATTCGTTCAAAAAAGACAATCCTTTGAAGCAGAGGAGGGTTGTAATGATGACCTTGCTATGTGTCTTGTCATATTTGCATGGTTGGTAGCACAGGAATATTTCAAAGAGATGACTGATAACGATGTTCGTAAGAGAATATATGAAGAACAGAAGAATCAAATAGAACAAGACATGGCACCATTTGGATTCATGAGTAATGGGTTGAATGATGAGGAGAATGAGATAGTTGATTCGTCTGGAGATGTATGGAAGGTTGATGAATATGGTGATCGCTCTTACATGTGGGATTATAGATGATAGTCTGGTCAATCATATGGATGGTCTTTATACTATGTGTATGTGTCGGCATTGTAATCTGGTGGATCATGACCTATGACAGTAGGAATGGAATTTGAAGACACCTTTTCACTAGATCATCTAGTCTTTACAGAAAGGAAATGTAGAACCTGTGGTATAACTAAAGATTTGTTGGGTGGCTTTTATAGAACAAGAAATAAAAGAACCACACCTTCTGCATATTCTTATGAATGTAAGGAGTGTACAAAGATAAGAGTGAAGCAAAAAAGAAGAAAGGAAAAACCTGAATTGTATCCTGATTGGTAGGGTTCATGCACTGTTTCCCCTCTGTAAGCGTGTTTTTTTCTAAATATTAATAGTCAAACAGTAGGGAATCACAGGAATTTTACATGGCACTCAGACTATCATCTCCGGGTATCAGTGTAAGAGAAGTTGACCTTACCAGAGGTGGCGTAAATGCAAGCATTAACGTTGCTGCCGGTATTGCCGGACCATTCAAAAAAGGACCTGTAAATGAAGTTTGCAGGATCAATAATGAAAAAGAACTTATAGACAAGTTTGGAGGTCCCGGTGTAGGTCTAACTGACTATCACTATGAAACTTGGTATGCTGCATCTAATTTCTTATCATATGGAGGGCAACTAGATGTTGTTCGTGCCGGTGGTGGAAATGTTGCAGGATCACAAATGGTTAATGCCAACGCAGGAGTTGGAATAGCATCAACCACAACTTTAGTCATCGATAATTACGATGATTATAATAACAACGAAATCAATGCAACCAATTTCTATTGGGCAGCAAAGAACCCCGGATCATGGGGAGAAAACCTAAAGGTATGCGTTATTGATAACGCAGCAGATCAAAGAATTACTGGTGTGCTAACTGCAACAGTTGGTACAGGAACGACTCTTTTCACTGCTAAGAACATACAAGTGGGTTATGCTGTAACTCAGGCACTGAGTGGTGTAAACATTGGTATTGGAACTACAGGATCACCGGGAAATAATGATTTCCTAAAAGGTATTGTAACTGGTGTAGGTAACAGTTTCATTGATGTTAAGGTTGTATCAACAGTTATTGCAGGAGTAGAAACCGCAACAACGTATCAACAAAACTCACAAATTGAGTTCAAGACAGGATCGGATGGTTCACATAGTACGATCGGTATTTCATCAGCAGCACTAGGTGATGTTGGTAAACTTACCGGAACACCTTCACTATCAGATTGGTATAATCAGCAGAACATCACTACCGGAAGGGGAGATGGTGGAACAGATGCTATTACACTCAAGTGGAGAGCAGTACTACCAAAACCACAAACAAACTCCTATGTCGCAGAAAGAAACGGAACAAATGATGCAATTAACATCGTTGTTATTGATTCTGATGGCACTATATCAGGAAACACAGGAACATTACTAGAAAAATTCGGTAACTTATCAAAAGCACAAGATGCAGACGGATCTCCTAACAAAGACATCTATTATAAGAATGTCATTGCAGATGAGTCTGAGTTTATATTTGCCGGTTTATCTCCTGTCAATGCAACAGATAGTTTCCATAACACACAACCACTAGCAAGTGGATTCAGTAGTGGAGTTACACCGATTACTTCAGCAGCAGGTGCTTGGGGACAAGATGGTAAAGATGTCAAGTTCAACTTTATAGGTAATAAGAGTTATACACTAAAAGGTGGTAAAGACTACGGTGGACAAATTGGAGTCTTTGATGCTGATCTAGGTGATACTCTAACTGCTTATGATAAGTTGGCAGACAAGGTAAATTCTGATATCAGATTCCTACTACAAGGTGGAGCATCTAAGTCAATATCGGAAGAGCAAGCAAAGGCACAGAAACTTATATCAATCTGCGAAGTCAGAAAAGATTGTGTAGCATTCATCTCACCTAACCGTGATTCAGTTGTAAATGTTACAACAGCATCCGATCAACTAGCAAACGTTCAGGCGTTCTTCGCACCACTAACATCATCATCATTCGCTGTATTTGATAGTGGATATCAATACTTCTATGATAGATTCAACAAGAAGTTCAACTACATGCCACTCTCAAGTGACATTGCAGGACTTTGTGTTAGAACAGATGTTGATCAGTTCCCATGGTTCTCACCTGCAGGAACATCAAGAGGTTCACTAGCACATGCAGTGAAACTAGCATATAACCCCGGTCAGGAAGACAGAGATCAGTTGTATTCAAATAGAATCAACCCAGTCATCTCATTACCCGGATCAGGAATCGTTCTCTTTGGTGACAAGACTGCACTTTCATTCAGTAGTGCATTCGATCGCATCAATGTAAGAAGATTATTCATCACTGTGGAAAAGGCAATTGAAGAGGCAGCGAATGCTCAACTCTTTGAATTGAATGATGCAGGCACAAGATCAAATTTTGTGAACATCGTTGAACCATTCCTAAGAGATGTGCAAGCAAAACGAGGAGTTACAGACTTCTTGCTTGTCTGTGATGAGACAAACAACACACCAGATGTCATTGACCGCAACGAGTTTGTGGCAGACATATTCCTGAAGCCATCAAGGTCGATCAACTTCATAGGACTAACATTCGTCGCAACAAGAACTGGAGTTTCCTTCAGTGAAGTTGTAGGCACAGTTTAGGAGGTATAACAAATGGATAAGAACATTTTTTCAGTACCTAATAACACCAGAACAATTGATGATTTCAAGGCAAGATTGATTCAAGGTGGTGCACGTCCCAACCTCTTTGAGGTTGAGATGGCATTCCCTACAGAAGATATCTTCCCTGAGTTAGGTGACACAACTTTTAGAATGATGATAAAGGGAGCACAACTTCCTGCGTCAAACATCGCAGAAGTTATTGTTCCGTTTAGAGGTAGACAACTCAAGGTTGCCGGAGACAGAAGATTTGACCCATGGACAATTACAGTCATCAATGATGGTGATTTCAAACTTCGCGAAGCATTCGAGAAGTGGGCAAACTTTATCACTAAGGTATCTGACGGATCAGGAACAATCAATCCTAATGACTATCAGGTAAACTGGATTGTAAACCAACTCGGAAGAGCGAAGTTTACTGAAGGTAGAGCAGTCGATAGTGATTCACAACTTCCAGTTCTTAGAAGATACTACATGCAAGGTTGTTGGCCAAGTCAGGTTTCACCAATCGAACTCA